>JAICEV010000090.1 GCA_025923975.1 Propionibacteriaceae bacterium | reverse complement strand
TTCGGCAACGACGCCAGACAGCTCGTAGGAGGGGATCGCTGGCAGCCGGTCGGTTGGCCACTCCAGCTCGCCACGGGTGATCGCGGCGGCATAGACGCGTACCAGCACATGTCCTGGCCGCGGTTGGCGAGCGTCGACCTCGTCCAGCCGCAGATTCTCGATTCCGCCCGGCGCGTGCAGGCGAATGGCTCGCATGGTTCCCTCTCAGCAAGAAGGTTTCCAGAAAGATTCTCGCCTAATGGGGTTGCCGAGCTGCAGGAGCGGATCGCTGGTTGGCCGGCGCGTACCTCGGTCCGCTGGTCGAGCCTGACACCGGGCGTGTGCGTGTGGCGTGGAGACGAAGACGAGGTATACGGGCCAATTCGTCGTTGCCATGGGTTACAGACGTTCCCGAAGCTTCTTTGTCAAGCGGATGCAGAGAACTGTCAGTCCTCATCCATAGCCTTTTCCTTGTCTAGTTGAGCTTTCTCGGGGAAGGACAAGCAGTTGATCTTGAATGATCATGGCGGGCCTGGGGTGGTACCGGGCCGGTATGCGGGTGAGGCGATACCGATCCATGACGGCCCGACATCGCAACAGGTTGGCTATCAAGAACAACGGGCACACGCCGATGAGCTGGCTGGCAGGATCGCCGCCGCGGCTGCTGATGCGGCCCGCTGCAGCTATTTGCTGTTGGAGTTGCTGGGCGAGTTTGATGCTGTGGGCGGTATCCGGCATTGGAGCGGGTTCAAGTCGTTGGCGCATTGGCTGTCATGGGCATGCTCGATGACTCCTGGGGTGGCGCGGGAGCACGTCCGGGTGGCGGAGGCGTTGCGGCGGATGCCGACCATAGCTGGGCTGTTTCGGGAGGGCCGGTTGTCGTATTCGAAGGTGCGGGAGGTGACCCGGGTGGTCGATGTGGTCGATGAGCAACGGTTGGCCGGGTTGGCGTTGACCGCCACCGCTTCTCAGCTGGCCCGGATGATTAGTGGTTTCCGGGCCGCTGACGGGATGCGGATCAGCCAGCACACCAAACGGCGGGTGTGGTGGCGTGAGCGGGAGGGCGGCATGATCGATTTTCGGGTTCGGCTGCCTAAAGAAGAAGCCGCGGTGTTGATCGCGGCGATTGAGGCGGCGAAGGATCAGTTCGGGCCGCCGCCACCCAAACCGGACCCTTGCGGTGAGCAGCCGATGCCGGATGCGGGGACCTACAGCAAGGCGGATGCGTTGCTGGATGTGGCCCGTGGCTTCTTGGATACCGCGGCGGAGGATCGCTCCGGGGAAGACCGCACCCTCGTGGTGGTACAGGTGTCGGCAGAGAACCTGGCTAGAGAGGTTGTAGACGTTCCCGCGGGAACGTCTCAACCGGCCTCAGCGACCTGTCATATTGACGGGGTCGGTTCTGTTGAGACTGCCACCGCGCAGAAGCTGGCCTGCGACAACCCGCTCCTGGGCGCGATCATCGATAAGCACGGCAAGGTGTTGGCCCTGGGCCGCAGCAGACGTTTGGTCTCTAAGGCCCAACGCCGGGCGTTGCTGATCCGCGATGGGATGTGCCGCTATCCCGGCTGTCATCAGACCCGGCATCTGAAGGCCCATCATGTGGTGCCCTGGATTCTGGGCGGCCGCACCGATCTGGACAATCTGGTGCCGTGCTCTGTCAATGGCATCACACCGCCGTCCACGAAGGCGGCGTCACCATTACTTGGGAATCGGCCGGATGGGTGTTCTACAAACCCGACGGGCAACCCTGTGACTGGTGGGTTGACGATCAGAATCTGGCCCGGCATCTAGACTTCGCGCTGCGTAGACAGCGGGCCCGGCATGATCGATTAGCTGCGGTGCACAGCTTCCAGCACCCAGACGCGCAAACGATCCGGCCCCGCTGGAACGGTGAACCCTTCGACCTGCACGCCTGCGTCCAAGCCCTGTTCACCATCAAACTGCCCGAACAGCCGACAGAACTTGATCAACAAGCGGCCTGACGAGACCAACCTGCGCAGCCAGGCAAACTGACAACACATGCGCATTGCGGACAACACTTCGTGCGGGTCGGCCAACACCTCTGACAACACCTGATTGGCAGATTGAGCCAAGCAGACGATGTCGGAGGCGGATCCATGGACAATTCGACCGAGCCGAGGCCCCCGGTTGGTGGAGCCATCGGTTCTCGCCCGTCTGATCCGGCGCGCCTCTGTTGTGCGCTGACCCGCCTTTCGCAAGCGTTAGCGACGTGTATCCCACAGACTGAAATGCGCATAGCGCTGACGCGCGGGGTCTGCGATTGTCGAGCCTTTCGGACTGAGGAGATCGGGTGGCGCTCAGGAGACGGGGCTTCGTGAGTGTCGGAGCCGTAGTCGCCAGCTGCGCGCTGGCTGCAGCCTGTACCTCCGAGCCAGCATCAACCAGCACACGGTCACTGACTCCCGCTGCCACGACGCCCACCGAATCTCAGATCGAGCGGCAGATGAGACTGGATTATGAGGCTGCGGAGGCTGCGTACCGCGCGAATCGGGCGGAGCAAGCTCGGTTGTATCAGGCGGGTGGGACCACGAAGGCGACTTCGGCCATGCGCGCCACCGCGACAGGCTCGTACCTGCGGATCACCCTTGAAGCGCTCCGACGCATAAAGGAAGCTGGCTGGCACGCGACAGGAACGACCGAAGTCGTTGGCGTGGTTGCAAATGATGGTTGGAAAGAGAACGAGGTCGGCCTGACTAGCTGTGAAGACAGCAGCGTCGTCCGGTTCTTTGACCGTTCCGGGAATGAGGTCACTCCTTCAACTAATCGGCGATATGTACAGGCACTCAAAGTCGTCAAACGCAGTGGTCGCTGGAAAGTGTCGGAGGCATTAACCGCCAAGGTGACAAGCTTCGAGGGACAGCCGTGCCAGGTCTAGGGCAGTACATCGTGGCAATCGGTTTGGTTGGAATTCTCGCCTCGACGGTGTGGGCACCCGCCGCCTGGAGTGATGGCAATGTGACCTGTACTGATGCCGGCCTTTGCATCAATGTCGCGAAGAAGTCCAAGCGTTCAACTCCACCGCCGAGATCGCGCAGCGGAAATGCACAAGAGGCGGCGAATGAAAGTGTTGGCGCGAATAAGAGATTCTCCGCAATCCTCTCCGCCTACGACCGCAGGGTTGCCGCATACACCCGCTGCATTCAGACCCCCAATCCCAGTTCAAATATTGCTGGCTGTGGCACCCCGCCGACAGCTCCCCAATTTCGTTCCGATACCTTCTCGGGCCGTGGAAACCAGCCAGGGATCACAGCCGGCCAAGCAGCCGCAATCGCAGTCGCTCGGCTCAAGTTGCCCACAGTTGCACCAGGTATTGGCCCATCTCCCAAGCTCAATCCGTGGAACATGGCCGCGGTCGGATATCCGCTGTGGCTCTGGGCCGACGGACCCACCCATGTTGGCCCGATTTCCGACTCGGTCGCCGGCCTATCCGTATCGCTGGAGGCGGACGTGAGCAGTCTGACGTTCCGCATGGGTGATGGCCACACGGTCAATTGCGCCGGAACAGGCCATCCCTGGACGACCGCCGTAGAGCCTGGCACCAAGTCCCCCAACTGCGGCTACTCCTACGCCAAACCCTCACTACCAGACGACACCTACACCGTGGCCGCGATAGCCAACTGGGCTGTGACCTGGACTAGTAACGGTCAGTCGGGTGTGATCAACGTTCCTGTCGTTGATACCACGGAACTCCCCGTCGGAGAGCTGCAGGTGCTCGTTCGATGATCATTTCAGACCCACCGCGAGCAGATGCCCGTCGCGGTGCGCTATCCCCCTAGGGCTTCATGATCATGAAGTCTGCCCCCGAAAGGAAATCCATGAAGGTCCAGCGCTACGCCGCCGTCATGGTGGGACTGTTTGTCCTGCTCAAAGATCCCCGGTCTCGCAACGAGCGCGGTCTCAGTCAATCGGCGGAGAATGCGATCTTGCTGGCCGGAGCCGTTACGGTTGCCGGGATAGTGATCACTTTGATCACGGTTTACGTCCGCGCCAAGCTCCCCAAACTCTGACCCGTGCAGGTTATGGGCCGCGATGAGCGCGGCCTCAGTGAAAGCGTGCAGTGGGCGGTTCTCTGGCCTCTTCTGATGCTCCTGACCCTCGGGATCATCCAGGCTGGCATCTTTCTCCATGGCCGCAATGTCGCACAGCGAGCAGCGACTGCAGCAGTCGACGTGGCCCGCGGCAGCTACGGGAGTGCGGCCGATGCTGAGCATCTGGGTGAATCGATTGCCAGTTCTGGAGGCTTGAAAAGCATTTCGGTACGCGTCAAGCGGACCGGGACGACTGCCACCGCTGAGGTCTCGGCGTATTCGCCGATGATCTTCGACCTGGACCTCGGCCGGATCAACGAGACGGCTGTTGCGCCTCTTGAGCGGGTTACCCAACCATGATCATCAGCCTGCACCGCAACGCGGCGGAGGACCAGCGTGGAGCCGCCGCCGTGGAGCTGACGCTGTTCGTACCAGCACTGCTGCTCATTCTCGGGCTGCTGGTGGCCGGCGGGCGCCTCTGGTTCGCGCGTACCGCTGTCAACGAGGCTGCCCAAACCGCCGCCCGAGCCGCATCACTGACTCGCTCGGCGGCCGCTGCTACCGTCGCGGGCCGCGATGCCGGATCACAATCGCTCACAACCGCTGGACTGCGCTGCAGATCAACATCGGTCTCCATCAACACGGCGGCTTTTGCGGTTCCAGTCGGTACCCCGTCAACGGTCACTTCGACGATCTTGTGCATCGTCGACTTCTCCGACGTCTTCCTTCCGGGCTGGCCCGGCTCCATCCCGCTCAACGGTCGCGGGTCCGCCGCCCTCGATACCTATCGCAGCCGATGATCATTAAGGAGTCGATCATAAAGCTGAGGACAGCGCAGGACGAGCGCGGACAAGCGATCAACCTATTTGTGCTGGTGATCATGAGCGCGTTGATCATTACGACTGGACTGGTGATCGACGGCGGCCAGAAGGTCACGGCCACGAGCCGAGCCGAGTCGGCCGCGGCCGGAGCCGGCCGCGCCGCCGGCAACGCCGCAGCCACCCAACAGCTCGGCGATAGAGATGCGGCTAGCGCTGCTGTGCTCGCTGCGAAGACTTACCTCGCCGGTCAGCCAGGCGTCCATGGCACGATTTCGATCACTAATGGGGTGGTTGTGGTGACGACCAGCGCGCAGGAGCCAACGATCTTTCTCTCAGTCATAGGTATCGGCTCGATCGTCGGCCGCGGCTCGGCTCGGGCCAACATCGTGGCCACCGGAGCCTCCCGATGAGACGCACCAACCTTCAGAGCTCGAGGAATCAACAATGACCATTGACATTGAGTCGCGTACCGCGAGATCGCCTGAGAAAACGCGAAAATCGAAGGCTGCGTCTGCCGCAGGGGGTTCGGTCACGCCGCCGCCACCTCGAATGCCTGGCCGGCGCAACCCGAAGTGGATCGCGCTCGGCATTGTTGCCTTGTGCCTCGGCGGCCTGCTCTCGTACGTGATCTACGCGCGGGTCGCAGGCGAAACTGCCGTTGTCGCAGCAGCTCATACGGTCTACCGCGGCGAGACGATCGAACAGGGTGACCTGACGACGATCACCTTACGTGGCGGCTCGCTGCCGCAGACCGTTCCTGCCACCAAGATCGCCGATCTTGTCGGCAGGCGAGCCGCGTACGACCTCATCGAGGGATCGGTCGTCCCCTCGACTGCCGTAGTTGATCAAGCCATTCCGGCTGAGGGGCGTGCGATCGTGGGGCTGAAATTGGCGCCTGGCCGCGCGCCGAGCAATCTGCTCCTCCCCTCTTCTCTGGTACGCCTGATCGCAATGCCAGCCGCAGCCGACAGCTCCCCAGCCGACGAACTCGAGGGCAGCATCTTCGTCGGCCGGGTGATCGATCAATCGCCTGGAGCCGACGGCACCTCAATCTTGGTCAATGTCGATGTCGAGGCTGGCGCCGCACCGACCATCGCGATGCTGGCGGCCCAGGATCGGATTGCCATCGTCCGGGACGCAGGTAGGTGATCTTGAAATGGCGATACTTCTGTTGGCCTCCGTTGGCGGATCACCTGGGGTCACCACTCTGGCCGTTGGTCTGGCCCTCACCTGGCCCCGGCCGATCTTGCTCGCGGATTGCGATCCGGGAGCCCATCAGGCGATCCTGGCCGGCTACCTCGGCGGTCGCTCGGCAGGTGGCAAAGGTCTGTTGCGTGTGGCCGAGGCCCACCGTGACCGTCGTCCACTTCGAGAGGCGGTTCTCGACCAGACGCTTCCCTTGTCGGCTGAGGAGGAGAGCCGTCGGCTGTTAGTGCCCGGTTTCACCAAGCCGGCAAGCGCAATTCATTTCGGCGGCGTCTGGGAAGACTTGGCCGAGGCTTTCGACCGGCTGGGTGAAGTCGATATGGACGTGATCGTCGACTGCGGTCGGATCGGGCCATCTGGACCACCTGCCGCGCTGCTGGAGCGTAGTGCGGTGACTGCAGTAGTCGTTACGTCGACATTGCGGTCGATCATGAGTGCCCGAGTCCACCTTCCGACGCTTCGGGATCATCCTCGGCTCACTTCCGCGGATCGCGAACATATAGGGCTGATCGTCGTGGGCGAGAACCAGCCGTACCGACGAAGTGAGATCGCCAGAGCCCTGGACGTCCCGGTGATCACGAGCATCGCTCACGACCGGCAGGCTGCCGTCCACCTCTCCGACGGACATCCGCGACACCGGCGATTCGAGACGTCGCCGTTGATCCGCAGCATTCGTGATGCAGCGTCACAGTTGTCGAGCAGTCTGCAACGTTCGGCAGAGTTGGTCAGCGGCTGATCATGAATGAATCGCGCTCGACCGAGCCGTCTGCCTCCCTGACGGATATCCCGATGTTCGTCGACTACGACCGAGAGCTGACGCAGGCGGTCGGCAATCCTACGCGTGAGATCACTGCGCACCAGCGGCACGAGCCATTTGGCGTCTACAGTTCCGATGAACTGCGGCTTAGCCGCGCTCAGTTGCCGACCGCTGATCTTGACTGGTTACAGGTCGTTGATCTTCGCCGGCGCGCCTCCGAGATCATCACTGACGAGGCCGAGGAGCACGCAAAGTCGACCGGCCGTCCGCTCGCTAGCGATGATCGGCTGCTGCTCGGCCGCGCCATCATACGCCGCGTGGTCAGTGATCATGTTCGATCCTTGCACCGAAGCGGCGCGGAGCTCTGGTCACCAGTCCAGGAGGAGGCGTACGTCACCGCGGTCGAGAATGCTGTTTTCGGCTACGGCAGGCTCCAGCCGCTCCTTGAAATGCCTGAGGTGGAGAACATCGAGATCCACGGCTGGGACTCGGTGGTCGTTCAGTACGGCGACGGGCGGCGCCAGCAAATGCCGCCAGTTGCCGACAGCGATACGGAACTGGTGGAGGCGATCCGCTTTCTGGGCCAGAACAGCGAACCGTCGCGTCCGTTCGATGACACCCACCCCACAATGACGCTGGCACTCGGCGAGCGATTCCGCCTGCACGCCATGGCTTTCGGCTTGTCGTACCGACCGAGCATCGTGATCCGTCAACACACCCTCACCGACGTATCCTTGGCTGATCTTGCCGACGGTGGACTGATGCCATACGAGGTGGCGCAGTTCCTAGACGCAGCGATCTTGGCGCGGAAGTCCATGGTGATCTCTGGTGACCAGGGTGCTGGCAAGACCACTCTGCTGCGTGCCTTGATCAACTCCATCCCGCTCAACGAGCGATTCGGCACCCTGGAGACAGATTACGAGCTGATGAGCCATCTCCAGCCAGGTCGGGAGAACATCCTGGCGCTGCAGGCTCGCGTCGGCCACGGTGAGACGTCTGGCGGCAGCCGAGTCGGTGACTTCACGATCTCTGAGCTGGTGCCGGAGGCCTTGCGGCAGAACCTGTCACGGCTGGTAGTTGGTGAAGTCCGAGGCGGCGAGGCGGCGGCGATGTTCGAGGCTATGCAGGCTGGCACCGGCACATTGAGCACCACCCATTCCTACTCGGCGGCGTCGACGATGGACCGCCTGGCGTCCCGAGTTGCACAAGGTGGCGTGCTGACTGTTGATGAGGCGTACCGCCAGATTGCCCACAACATCCATCTCTTCATCTATGTGAAGCTGGTGGACGAGACGTGGAAGGGCGGCACCCGCCGCCGCTACGTGTCTGAGATCCGGCAAGTCACTCGTGCGATCGAGCACGGACGTCCGGTTACCCATCTCACCTACCACGCCACTGGCACCGGCAGCCAATCTGCGGGGTTCTTCCCGGACGCCGACTTCGAGGCGGAGTTGCTCCCATTCCGTCGCGACCTTCCCCCTTCGAACCGACACCACCCGACAGCACGGCGCCATCCGTGAGTGGGGTCCTTGCGATCACGGCCGGCTTGTTGATCATCGGCGGGCTGGTTGGAATCGTGGTCGGGTTACAACGACAGACTCCCCGAGCGGCCGGCCGACGTCATGAGTCGGCTGGCGAACTATGGGCCCGCCTCACTCGACGTCCCGCAGGCAGACGCGGCCGGCACCGCGACCTGATCTTGCTGCTCAGCGTGGTCATGGGTTGCCTCCTAGCGGTGCTGACCGGATGGCTGATCTTGGTTGTGGTACTACCGGCACTCGCGATCGGGCTTCCTTATCTACTGATCCTTCCCAGAGCACGCGACGTCGAACTGCTCGAGGCGCTGGATCGCTGGGTGCGCTCACTGGCCGCGACCCTGGCCACCGGCAAGTCGATCACCGATGCGATCCGGATCTCGCGGCGTACCGCTCCAGCGCTGCTCGCCGATGAGATCAGCCTGCTGGTGACCAGGCTGAACAACCGTTGGGAAACCCGCGATGCCCTGATGCGGTTCGCTGACGCGGTCGACTCGCCTGACGCCGACGCTGTCATCGCCGCACTCATCCTGGCGTCGAGCCGCGGCGCCAATGGAGCATCGATCACGCTCAAGGCCCTCGCCGACTCGATTCAGGCGCAACTCAAGGGTCGACGGGCTATTGAGGTCGAGCGATCCAAACCGTACGTCGTGGTCCGGCAGGTGACTGTGATCTCGCTCTCAACTCTGGTCCTGGTGTTCTTGTTCTCGCCGGAGTTCTTCGCGCCGTACCGAACGCCGCTGGGCCAGGCGCTGCTCTCGCTGCTGTTGATCATGTACTTGGCATCGCTGATCTTGATGCGGCGCAAGGCGCACCAGCGCGAGAGACCGCGCATCCTTCTCGGGGAGCACCGATGACCGTCACCCTGGTGTTGCTCTCCGGCATCTTGGTAGCCGCGGGCATCAGCTGCCTCGTGGTCGCCCTCACCCGTACCACTCCACGGCTGGACGCTGCCCTGGACCGTATCGGTGCTGACGGTACGAACCACACGTCCTCCCGCGACATCGGTCCGGCCGCCAGCCGGTCCGAGCGCTTGGGCGGATTCCTCTACCGCGTGGTGCCCATCCCGCTGACCAACGGACAGCGTCGAGCACTGCGGCTGCAGGACAAACCGATCGCAGAGTTCTATGCCGACAAGGCCGTAATGGCGATCATCGGTGCGGTGCTGCCGGCGCTCGCTGGTGGCGCGTTCAGCTACCTGACCGGTCATCTCAGCCCGATACCCGCGATCGCTGTGGTAGTTGGTGGCGTGATTGGCTTCTTCGTCCCCGACCTGCTGCTCCGTCGCGCCACGACGAGCGCCTGGACCGGAGCTGCTGAGGCACTGCTGATCTACATCGACCTGGTGACTTTAGAGCGTCTGACAAACGCCTCAGCCACCCAGGCACTGCACAACGCCGCTGCTCTGAGCGATGCGCCGCTCTTCGTCCACATCCGGACAGCACTCGAACGGGCGCGGCTCGAACAGCAATCCCCGTACGCCGAGCTTCGCAGGTTGTCGGACCAGCTGAAGCTTCCCGAGCTTGCAGATGTCGCTGATGTGATGCAACTGGACGAGACCGGCGCCGCTTTATCAGGGACATTGCGGGCCCGCGTTCGCGAGCTGCGCGACGCCCATCTGACTCGTGAGCAGATCAAGGCAAGTGCCGCTGCCGAAGGCATGACCATCTATATGACGTTGCCGGCGTTGATCTTCGGCCTCATCTTCTTGGTCGCCGCCATGCTCAGGATCCTGGTCGCCTGATGTTTGCCTTGGAACTGACAACACCTCGAGCGAACGGACAACACCTTGTGGTTCCCATCGCTGGTCAGTCTCGAAACAGTAGGTGCGGGGAGTCGATTGGTCGCGACCGGCTCAAAAGTGGGGAAGGAAGCTGGTATGGCTGAGCGAGCGGTCTGTTGATGGCTCGGCTGATTCGCGGGCTGGGTTCACTCGCCGCTCTCCTGCTCGGTACTGCCGGCGTTCCCGTTGCATTGGCCCTTCTCGGCGGTAATCCGCTGCCGGAGGAGCTGACATGGGGCGCCGTGCGGCGTGCACTGTTCGCACCAGCTGATGACATGATCTTGGTTGGGCTGATCACTATCGTCGGTTGGCTGGCCTGGCTAGTCTTCACGCTGTCGGTGATCAGTGAGCTCCTTGCGATCGTCTCGCAGCAACGCGTTCGGATTCGGCTCCCCGGCTTCGATGCACCGCAGCGGTTCGCAGCCGGACTGTTGATCTCCGTGATCACGATGATCTCGGTGCCACAGGCCGTGCACGCCGATCGCGACCACGGCCGTCAGGTCGTGGCAGCACGCACCGCCGCAGAGCCAGCGGCGTTGATTCCGGAACCA
>JAICEV010000089.1 GCA_025923975.1 Propionibacteriaceae bacterium | reverse complement strand
GATGCCCTCCTCGCACGCGCAATGCTTCACTCAGCTCATGTGTAGATGGATGGCGTACTCAGGAGACCCGATCCTCGCCAACGAGCTGCTGTTCCGCCCGAAGCATTCGATCATCGACCAAAGTCTTCACTCGCGGCTCGGCGTCGAAACAACCAATGGCGACGGCTTCGGGATCGGCTGGTACGGCGAGAGCCTCGCGCCGGCGGTCTTTAAGAGTATTGAACCGGCATGGAACGATCGGAATCTGCGCGAGCTCGCAGGCGAGATACGCACACCAGTGATGTTCGCCCATATACGTGCGTCGACCGGGACGCCCGTGCAACAGTCCAACTGCCATCCATTCCGCCATGATCGCTGGTTGTGGATGCACAACGGCGTACTACGCGAGTTCCACCACACCAAGCGAGACCTACTGATGGCGGTCGACCCGATGCTGTATCCCGACATCGAAGGGTCAACGGACT
This sequence comes from Propionibacteriaceae bacterium, assembly GCA_025923975.1. Taxonomy (GTDB): domain Bacteria; phylum Actinomycetota; class Actinomycetes; order Propionibacteriales; family Propionibacteriaceae; genus Microlunatus. The sequence continues at coordinate 10,234 of JAICEV010000089.1, read as the reverse complement.
CAGAAGCGCTGTTCTACCTGGCACTCACATTCGGCCTGAACGATGATCCATTCAACGCAGTCGCCCGCGCGATCGGACTCGTGGAGAAGGTTGGCCATGATCATGGCGTCGACTATCCATTCCAGGGAACCATTGCCACTACCAACGGGGAATCGATCTGGGCCTTCCGCTACTCCAGCGAAGGAAAGAGCCGGTCACTGTTCTTCTCCACCGATGTTGCAGCGCTGCGGCAGCTGCACCCGGAGGTTGAGATTCTTCATGCGGTGGGTGAAGAGACCCGCCTAGTGGTTTCTGAACCGCTCGGCGACCTTCCCGGAGCGTGGAACGAGGTACCAGAGTCCTCAGCGGGAGTCGTTCGTCCAGGCACGGATGAGATGCGCTCTTTCCGGCCTCTCGCTCCTTGAGGACGACAATGGCTGCATGCGGGCACGTCTACCGCTGGCCGTCGTCGCCGCGCTGGCCATGGTCCTACTTGTCGGCTGCGCTACCCAGGTAACGGAGTCTGCTCCGGCAACTTCGCCGGATCACAGTTGTCCGTCTTCGGGCGCTCCACCGCCGGACGGCTGCTGGCAAGCCATCCTGCCGTCGGGAAGCGGGGGCTATCCGGCCGATCCGGGCTCGGAGAACAGGCCGCTATGGGAACCGGGTCGCTTTCCTCTCACGCTGACCCCGCACATCGCGTACGACGACAGGCTTTGGATGACGGCCCAAACGCGCGCCTATTCCTCCCCCGATGGTCTGACCTGGACGGAGCATGCCAAGACTGATTGGGGCGAGCGGATCTATGAGTCGATCATCTATTTCAAGGGCCGACTATGGATGTACGGCGGCCTGGACTATCAAACCCGCACCTTCCTCAATGACATCTGGTCCTCCCCCAATGGCCTCACCTGGTCCAAGATCGGAAACGCAGCCTGGCCGACGCGCGGCGGCCACACCGTCGTCGTCTACCACGACCGGCTGTGGCTGTTCGGCGGCGCCAACCACATTGCCGCCGACCGCTCGCCTGACGGCTTTCTGAACGATGTCTGGGTGTCGAATGACGGCATCTCGTGGACTCGGGTGGCCAAGGCCGCCCCGTGGTCGCCTCGCGACAAGGCTGGCGCCGTGGTCTTCAATGACGAGCTCTACCTCTTGGGCGGACCGGGCACCGCTGACGTATGGCGGAGTTCGAACGGTCGTGACTGGACTCAATTGCTGGCGGAGGCTGACTGGGGCCCGCGCCACGACTTTGCCCGGATCGCCTACGACGGCCGGCTATGGGTGTTCGGCGGCTGGAAAGACCGATCCACCAATGCCCTCAATGACGTGTGGTACTCGCGCGACGGAATGAGCTGGAGCCGCCAAACTGATCATGCCCCGTGGGCACCAAGATCACCGATCAGCGTGGCCTTCCACGACAGGATTTGGATCTATAGCGGCAAGCACACCGGCGCCGCCGACAACTGGGGTGGCGACGTGTGGCAGATGACGACCGGCGAGGTCACCGCGCGCTGATCGACACTCCATACTGCTCTCTGCGAGCGGTCGGTGGGCGCCCGCTGGTGATCGGAGGAACGCTGAGCGAAACCCGCCCCCGCCAGCAGAGCGAGCAATCCAATACCGCGTTAAATACCGCGTTTCGCGAAGAGTGATGACGACACCAGCTTCCAGGGCGCCGCGCGAGCAGAGAAACTGTTTGCCGTGCCGATTCGATTTCCGATCACGACCCCCAGGTTGAGCATCCGGCCGATGCGGCTGGACGACGCCGAGGCATTGCTCGCTGTCTATGGCGACGTCGAGACGATGCAGCATCTGAATTCGGAGCTACCGCGAACGGTCGCAGAGGCACGCGAATGGGTGCAGACCAAGATCGACCTGTTTGCTGATGATGATCAGCTCAGCCTCTGGACCGTGATCCATAACGAATCAGGGCGGATCGTGGGCGACGTCGGCCTGCAGCACGAGGACTACGGTTCCGGTCCGGTTGTTGGCCTCGGCGGAAGGGGTAACCGACAGTTCTGGCGCAAGGGGCTGGGCATCGAAGCGGCCAGCGCGGCCATTGCGGCTGGCTTCGAGCAGCTGAATCTCGGGGCTATTGGCGCCGAAACCCGGCCTGAGAATCTTCCAGCTCAGGCGTTGCTGACGAAGCTCGGCATGCGACCGGCCGGAACAAACACCCAAGGATGGCCGGTCTACCTGATCACCCGCGACGAATGGCTGGCCCGCTCCAGGGACCGACGCAATGTGCCCTGAGCTCGCGGAATGTGCCCTGAGTCCTTCGACAAGCTCAGGACGGCGCTTGTCGAAGGGCACAAGCCGTGCGACGGCTTCTCGTCGAAGCGTGCTCCAAGGTTCGGCACCTTCGCAACTCGTTGCAGTCATGCGGCGGCGGGTGTTCGGCGCCGCTGGCGGAGCTGTTGGCGTTGGGCGTGGAGGCGTCGGATTCGTGCGTTGAGTTGCGGTCGTTGATCTTGATCGATCCACCAGGGCGGGATCCATTCGGGCAACCCGTCGGCATTGATCCGGCAGCTCCAGCCTTTTTGCAGGAAATGAGTGTGGTGATACCGGCACGACAGCGTCAAGTTGTTCAAATCAGTCAATCCGCCGAGGATCCAATCCAGAATGTGATGCCGCTCGCACCAACTCGTGGGATGGGTGCAGCCCGGAAAGCTGCATCCGCCGTCTCGGGCGATCAAGGCCATGGTTTGACCGCGGGACGCCAGCCGGCTGGTTCTGCCTAACGCCAGCGGGACACCGTTGCGGTCGATGATGGTAGGCCAGATCTCGGCCTCATCGGCAATCCGCAACAACTGCTCAACAGTGAGGTGGCTGCCGTCGCTGGTTTCGGCCAACCCGGCTTTGGCCAGCAGCTCCTCCAAGGTGATGGTGACAATCACCGACGCCGGCGTACCACCAGAGGCCGGCTGGTCTCTCATCTTCAGCAGCCGCCCGCACATCTCGTCGAGCGCGTCGTGCATGCGTTGCCCGTAGGGCCGCTCATCGGCAATCTGGGTCGTGGTGCCGCCCTCGCCTTCCAGCGTGGTGGTGCGCGGTTTGGCCAGCGGATCCAAGATCGCATTCAACTGGGCACCGACGGTGTTGGATAGTCTGCCCTGCAAACTCCACATGCCGTCGCGGCGCTGCTTCAACTCCAGATGCCGCCGATCTTGCTGTTGCTGATCATCAATAGGTTCGGGACCGTCCGGATCAGCCGCATCCACCACCTTCAAGGCGAAGCGGCGCAGCTCGGTCGGCCCCAACACCGGTGCATGATCAGCCAACAGCTGCTCGGCGACCTCCACATCCTCAGGATCGAGTCCGGGCCGGGACAGCTGGTGCATGGCCCGTTCCATGACCTGCACCTTCTCCGTTGTCACCTCACCTGCGCGTTGCAAGGCGGCCAGTTTCGGCAGCAGCGGCTGCAACGCCTCGCCCAACCTGGAGGTGCGCGGCCCCAGTGCGGCAGCGGCCCGTACCCGAGAGATGGCCTCACCGGGAGCCAGTTGAAACATCCGCACCAAAAATCGGCTCATGCTGGAGAAGCAATACTCACCAGGCAAACCACTGACCTCAGCATCGGCAATCAGGCTGTGATCAACCAAGGGCAGCTGGTTCCGACTGGTCTCGAAACGCTGCCACCAGCTGATCTTCTGATCCGCGGTGAGTTGATCAAGTCCGCCTGCTTCGACGGTGTCGATCAAACCGTCCAGGGCCGCGTCGAAGGCATCCAGGGCCACATCCAGCGGCGAGCGTTCAGTGTGCCCAGCCATGCCGTTGTGGTCCCCGAGTTGCATACATCTATTATATTCGAACAGACGTTCTATAGCAAGCCCTTCCTCAATAACAAGGAAAGTGGACTTCGACTGCACCTAACCGCTCAACCCAATGCCTGCCGAGACCCTTCTCAACATTTCCCCCGGCCTGCTCCCGGTCGGGCGTAGTGGACTTAGACGACCAGGGTCCTTGCCTCCCAGCTTCCGTCGCCTATCAAGGTGAGCTCGTTGGTATGGAGGTTATCGAGCGTGCTCCCATGCCCGACGCTGATAATCGTGCAGTTAGGCAGCCACTCGCGTACCAGCTCATAGATCGCATGCTCCATACCTTCGTCGAGCGCGGAAGTCGTCTCGTCCAGGAACGCCAGCGAGGGCCGCGCCAAGAGGATCCGACCGAACGCGAGCCGTTGCTGCTCGCCGGGTGACAGCGTCTTGGACCAATCTGCCTCCACATCCAGCCGATCGGCCAGGTAACCAAGCTGGACGGCGCGCAGCGTGTCGCGAGCCTCGTCATCACTCACGCTCTCGGCCGCAGCGGGGTAGGCCACCGCCGCACGTAAGGTGCCGAGCGGTAGGTACGGCTGCTGCGCACAGAACAAAATCTCACCAGGCTCCGGGCGCGAGATCGTTCCTTCGACATACGGCCAAAGGCCGGCCAGGCTACGTAGCAGAGTGGTCTTGCCGCTGCCGGACGGACCCTTGACCACCAGGGCTTCTCCACTTGCGAGGTCGAGATCCAGGTCCGTCAAGATCGGCCGACCGTCGGGCAGACGTACGTCGAGATCGCGGATGCCAAGTCCCGCTTCCCGCTCCTCTACGGTCGGCGTCGGCAAAGCCCGGGCCTCATCGTTGACGTCAAGCAGCCCGGTAAGCCGGTTCAGGGACGCCCGGTAGCTCGCGAAGTCGTCGTAGGCAAGCCGGAAGAACGACAACGCACCTTCGACTTGACCGAACGCAGTTGCGGTCTGGGTGACATCGCCGAGAGTGATCTGCTGGCTGAAGAATCGGGGAGCCTGGATGATTACCGGGAACACCACCGCGATTTGACTGATCACCAGGTTGAATCCCTGGAACTTGAGACTCCGGAACACGATCGCCCACGTGTTCGCGATGACTGCCGCGAAGCGCCCCATCAGTCCGGTGTTCTCCACCTGCTCGCCACGGTAGAACGCAATGTTTTCGGAGTTGTCACGAACCCGTACCAGGGCATAGCGGTAGGAGGCCGTCAGTAGCTCGTTCAGAAAGTTCAGCCGGATCAGCGGCCTGCCGATTCGGACCGCCAATACCGTGGCGATGATCACGTAGATGTAGGCGAGAAAGACCATCGCTCGCGGAATTTGGATTCCGAAGACGGTGAGCGGGCCCGATAGCTGCCAAAGGATGATGGTGAAGGAGACCAGGGCCACAACGGATGACACCGCTCCCAAGGCCAAGGATTGGGAGTCCGAAGTGTAGGACGTAATGTCTTGCTGGATGCGTTGATCTGGGTTGTCGATTGGTGTTGTCGTGAACCTGCCTCGGTGATACGCGGCACCGTTCAGCCAGTCACCGACCATCCGTTGGTTGAGCCATAGCCGCCAGTGAATGATCTGTGCCTGTCCGATGTAGAACGTGACAAGTACCAGCACGACGTTGATCGTCGCCAGGATGGCGAAGATCCAGATGAACTTCCAGAATGTGGGTGCGTCAAGCTCCTGCAGCGCTGTATACAAGCCGTTGCTCTGATAGGAGAGAACAACATCCAGCCGCACGGACGTCACCGTTAGCAGTAGCAACAACGCAACTGTCAGGATCGGGCGCCAGCTGAGCCAGGTCCGTTGACGCGGAATGAAGTACATGCCGGACAGCCGCCAGAACTGTCGACCCCAGCGGGTACGCCGAATCAGAAACCACGCCACCAATGCGAAGCCGATGACGGTGAAAAGAAATACCCTCGCGACCCACAGTAGGCTCGTCAGCCATTCCCTCGACCAATCGATCTCCATGTATCCTCCAAGCTCTTGGCGCTACCGAAGGGTCGGCTTACCTTAACGCCTGATCGTCAGCCCGGGGAGCGCGCTCACTGGTCAGGCAGGCCCTAAGCCGTGGCCGGCGTGTTCCGCAGCCGGCGACGTTCGCTGTGCCGCTCGACAAGTGAATAGAGCACGGGTACCAGAAGCAGAGTCAGCACAGTCGAAGAGACCAGACCACCAATAACGACGATCGCCAGCGGGCCAGAGATGAACGCCCCGCCCCCGGTCAATCCGAGAGCCATGGGAATCAGTGCGAAGATCGTTGCGCACGCCGTCATGATGATCGGGCGCAGTCGCAGTCGAGCGCCATCAATGATCGCGGAGCGCAGATTCTCGCCACGATCCCGGTACTGATTGATCAGATCGATCAACACGATCGCATTCGTCACGACGATTCCGATCAACATCAGCAAGCCCACCATGGCCGGCACTCCGAGCGGAGTGTCGGTGATCAACAGCCCGGCGATGGCGCCGGTTGCGGCGAACGGGATGGAGACCATCAAGATCAGCGGCTGCACCAGGCTGCGGAACGTCCCGACCATGATCATGAATACCAGTGCAATGGCCACAAGCATTGCCAGGCCGAGCTGGTTGAACGCTTCCCGCTGGTTTTCGGCAGCGCCGCCCAAGGTCGCCGACACACCTGGGGGTAGCTCGGTGATCGCGTCAAGTCGGCTCTGAATGGTTGCAGTGAGCGCACCTAGGTCGCTGGCCTCCGGCGTAGCGGTGATCGTTACCGACGGTGTTCCCTCGATCTGCGTCACCGTCGTCGGAGCCAGCACCTCCTGCACTTTCGCTACGTCCTTGACCTTGACCGGCTTGGCCCGTACGTCGGCCAGCGCCTCCTGCTCGTCCTGTAGCTCCTGCTGCTTCTCTCGCTGCTCTGCGGCCTCTTGGGCCTGTTCGTCGACGTTGTCTAGCTGTTCGTTGATCTGGCTGATGCTTTCATCGAGCTGGTCAATGCTCGCCCTGATTTGATCGATGCCGTTCTCCGTCTGGGCCACTGCGGCGGTCTGCTGTGCGACTTGCTGGGCCCACTGTTGCTGGGCGAGCGTGTCGGCGGTCACCGGAACAGGTGGAGCTGTCGGATTCGGCCGCGGCGGGTTGGCCTTGAGCCTGGCGAGCTGCCTCCGGCTGTCGGTCAGCTGGCGTCTTGTCTTGCTCAGCTCGTCGAGGGTGTCGGAGCGATTGTTCTGAAGCTCTGCGCGTTGCTCGCGCAGCTGGGCCTTCTGGTCCGCAGTAGCTTGCTCGGCTTGGCGCTCCTGTTCGTCCGCTAAAGCCTGCTGCTTATCGGCCAGCTCGTCAGCAGCCTTATCTTGTGCCTGCTGCTGCTGTAGCTGGCTGACGGGGAGCTCGAGGTTGCCAATATCGGACGGGCTCGGTTCGTCCGCAGCCTGGCTGCGAACAAAGATGTCGCGCTGCTCGCCGGCGAGCGTGACCGAGCCCACTTGGGTTCCACGCAGCGCGCTCGAAACGGCCTGGCCCACCTCGCCCTGGGTGAAGCCGAGCGAGGCGGCCTTCTTCTTGTCGACATTCACCCGGAGGAGCTTGCGCTGCTCTTCGAGATTGCTCCGAATGTCGGTAAGGCCGGGGATACTTTCCAGCTCCTGCTCGATTTGCTGGGCGCCGGTCTGCAGGTTTCTGGTGTTTTCGCTCGAGACCGTGACCGTGAGGTCGTTGGTTGTCGACTCGTTGTTCGTCGTTGTGACCGTGATCTCACCAGCAGCGGCCCCGAGCTCGACCATCTGCTGCTGGAGCTGCGGGCGTACAGCGTCAGCCCGGGCGCCCTCGACGAGCAGGACTGTGAACTCAGCGGTGTTGGTGTTGCGGGGCGCGCCGGGAACGAGACTGCCGCCGATCGTTGTGAGGTAGTTCTTCACTTGCGGGTCGGCGCGCAGCAGGTTCTCCACCTGCTCGGCCGCCGCACTCGTAGTCGACAACCTGGTGCCAGGTGGCAGCTTCTGTTGGATCGCGAGCGTGGTTTGATCGGTAACCGACCCCAGAAAATCGGTCTTCAGTAAGGTCGCCGAGCCCAGCGTTGCGACGAAGACCACAAGCGCCATGCCAAGAGTGATCAAGGGATGCCGCAGGCCGAACTGAAGGATCGGCAGGTAGCCCTTCTGCAACCGGGTCACCTTTGTTTCCTCGGCCGTGTGACTCTCGGCCTCTTCCGATGCAGCGACCTCGCCGGCAGCTCGTGGCGCGATCTGCTCTTGGCGATGCGCCCCGCCTCGCAGGAACCAGTACGCCAGCACCGGCACGATGGTCATGGACACCAGCAGCGAGGCACCAAGTGCCACCGCGACCGTAATCGCAAACGGACGGAAAAGCTCACCGACCACCCCAGAGACGATCGCAACCGGGGCGAACACCGTAACCGTCGTCAGAGTTGAGGCGGTGACCGCGCCAGCCACCTCTTTGACTGAAGCAAGCACGTCGCCAGTGGTCAGCGTGCGATGCCCAAGGTCACGACGCTTGATGTTCTCCACCACAACGATCGAATCGTCAACCACGCGTCCGACCGCCACGGTGAGCGCCGCCAGAGTGAAGATGTTGAGCGAGTAGTCGCTGAGCTGGAGACCGATCATGGCGATCAGCAGAGATAGTGGGATCGAAATCGCCGTGATCAGCGTTGCGCGAATGGAGAACAGAAAGAGCAAGATCACGAGCACGGCGAAGGCCAAGCCGAGCAGGCCCTCTACGGTGAGGTCATGGATCGACTGCTCGATCAGCGGCGCTTGATCAAAGATCGTGGTGATCGCGGTGTTGTTGCCAAGCTTCTGTTCGATGCTGGGGATCTGTGCCGCCACAGTGTGCGATATCTCCACTGCGTCGGCGTCGGTGTCCTTCAGGACGGCAAGGCTGAGGGCTGGTCGGCCGTCAGCACGCGCGATCGAGGTTGATTCGATTGAGTCGACCTTGACGTCGGCGACTGCCGACAGCGCGACGGGACCGTCCGGGGTTGGCACCCGCAAAGCTTGGAACTGCTTGACTGTGTTGGCAGACGTACCGACCTCGACGGCAAGCTCAAGGTTCTTATCGAAGCTGCTGCCCGCCGGAGTGATGGTGGCCTGTCCCTGCACAGTCTGAGTGACCGCTTGGGCTGTGACGTCGTGCTTACGAAGGTCGCGCGGCCTGAGCGTCACCACCAGCTGAGTGGTGTCTTCCCCGGTCGCGGTGACGCTGCGTACGCCGTCGATCCCCGACAAGTCCGGGATGGCAACGTTCTCGACCTGACGGCTGGCCACGTCCAATGGCGCGTCCGAGGCAACAGCGAGTAGCAGCACCGGGATGTCGTCGGTCCTGCCGGTGATGACCTCGGTCTCGACCTGATCCGGCAGAGTGGGAGTGACCCCGTCGACGGCGTTGCGGATGTCGGCCATCACTTTGTCAGGATCCAGCCCGTACTCCCATTCGACGGTGATGGTAGCGATCCCATTTGTCGAGGTCGATTGAACCTTCGTGACATCCGAGACGCCGCTCAGTGAGCGTTCCAACGGCTTCGACACCTCGTCGGCAACGATCTGCGGCGAAACGCCCGGGTAGCTGGCCGTGACGATCGCAGTCGGAACCTGAATCGATGGCAGCAGCTCCTGCTTGAGGTTGAGAGTTGCCAGCACACCAAAGACGATGATGGCCAGCGTGGCGAGGCCGACGATCATGCGGTTGGCCAAACTGAGCCGCGTCAGGGAGGTCATGAGCAGCTCCCTTCCGCGTGCGTTTTCAGCCCCGAATCGCCGACCGTGACCGCGGTGGCTTCGACAGGATCGTTCGCATGGAGCTTACAGTTAGCGAGACCTAGATAATCAAGCCGTTACGATCCTTCTCGACGGAAGACGTCTCTGACTAACGACAGGCGACCAATGACCGGGACCGCTCGCGATGACGCGACTGCTGCCAGCGAACAGGACGAGTTAATCAGCTGTCTGGAGCGCGTGCAGGATAGTTTCGAACGTCGGGCCCTGTCGTCAATGGCAGAGCCGCTGATCTCGACCCCGCTCACCATGCAGCAGCTCAGGGTCTTGACCATGATCGCAATCGACCCGGAAACGGCGACCGGTCATGAGCTCGCCGCGCAGCTGAAGGTTTCCGTGGCCACGATGTCCGGTCTAGTCGACCGACTTGTGGAGCACGGAATGGTCAGCCGAGGTGAGGACCCCAGCGACCGTCGCGTACGCCGGCTCACTGTGACGCCCGAAGGAAGTGCCACAATTCGCAGCCTGCTCAGCTCGGCCGGCACTATGCCGACTCCAGTGCTGCGGCGGCTGGCCATCGAGGACCTCCGCGCGCTCGTCCAGGGAATCCTTGCCCTCGATCACGCCGTCCAAGACCTAGCCGAAACAACTGCCTCGCAACATGATCATGACGACCCGATCCGCCGGAGCTAAGCGCGACACTGAGTAACTCCTCCTCCGGCGCCCGCTGCAACGGTATGCGGGGGTCTGAGCCCGGATTAAGCGATCGCGG
>JAICEV010000088.1 GCA_025923975.1 Propionibacteriaceae bacterium | reverse complement strand
GCTTTTGTCTGGGTCGGCGTGGCAGTGGGTTTCGGTGAGGGCGTGGCCGACGCCCGGGGCGATGGTGTGTGGCTATTTGAGGCGGAGGCTGTTGGTGAATTCGGATCGCTTGAGGTTGTGGAGGCCGATCGCGGAAGCTCGGGAACTGCACGGTAGAAGGCGACGGCTGAGATAAGTCATCCCGCAATCAGTGCGAATCCCAGCGCGCGCCGTAAGCCAGCCGCTAAAGAATGATTAACGTGGCTCAATTTGCCCAACCCCGCACCCCCGGTGGCAATTGGCTAACGCTTTCTGGGGTACCTAGACGGCGCAGCCTCGCTGGGCCCAATATTACGCCTGGGGTCTTTGAGTCACTGGGGACGAACAACGAGTGAGGGGCGGGGTGCAATTGTGATCACTGTGCGCGCAGCGCGAGGGTCGAAGCTGGCTTTACTGATTGCAGGAGCGCTGGCGTTGGCGGGGCTGACCATCAGTCCCAGCTACGCGGCCAATGACACCGAGATCTACATCGTGCAAGGTCTCCCGGGTAAGAACCTCGATGTTGCAGTCGACGGGCAATCGGTCGCAGAGGACGTTAAGACTGCGGCGGTTGCCGGTCCATTCAAAGTCAAGCCTGGTAGCCGAATGGTGACCTTCAGTGAGGACGGGACAACTGTCCTCGAGAACACCTTCTCGATCAAGGAAGGCTCCAAGGCCGATGTCGTCGCGCATTTGCCGGCTTCTTCCTCAGGTGATCCGCTAGTGACGGTGTACAAGTACGACGCAGTCAAAGTCCCCAAGGGCAAGGCTTTGCTGGTGGTTTCGCACGTCGCGGCTGTGCCGCCGGCCGATATCAGAGTGAATGATCAAGTACTTTTCGCCAATATTGCCAACGGCGAGTCACTCGAGCTCACGGTGCCGGTTGCGACATACAAGGTGTCGATCGTGCCGACCGGTGAGACCAAGCCCGTCTTCTTTGGTCCAGTCAGCCTGACGGTCAAGGGCGGGGCGATTAACCGCGTCTACGCAGTAGGTGACCCGGAGAAAAAGACCATGAACGTCGCCGTGCACGTCCTTACTGCCGGCACAACCGGCTCTGGAGAGCCGTCGGAGGTGAACACCGGAACCGGCGGTCAGGCCGTTGGCGACGGTCCGTCGCTGGCGGTTGACTTGGTGCGTTGACGATACGAGTCAGACAGCTACGGTCCCGGTTACGGCGCCGCCCGCGGTGGCGCCGACCGGGACTGCGTCGATCCATGGTGGGTGTGCTCTGTCTGCTGGCCTTACTCTCGGGTTGTGCGGCTGAGGCATCGCCTGGCGCCTCGACCTCGAGAGGAGATTCCCCATCGGCTCAGTCGTCAGTCGCTCCAGCACGCCAAGGCCGACCTGCTGAGAGTCAGCGGATCCAGTTCATCCCGGAGCACCTCACGCTCCCCGGGCACGCGAGCGCGGAAGTACTGCCGGCAACCACGGTTGACGGTCTACTGAGAGTGCCTGAGAACGTCCGACACGTGGGCTGGTGGGATGGCAGCGCAAGGGCCGGGGAGCCTTTCGGCTCGACAGTGATCGCCGGACATGTCGACTCGGACACCGGAGGTATCGGATTCTTCGTTCGGCTGCGCAGGATCCAGGTGGGAGACACTGTCACGCTGCGCGCAGATTCACATCGCATCAAGTATCGAGTTACCTCTGTCAGGAAAGTGGCCAGAAAGGCACTCGCGACCCACACCCAGGCGTTCAGGCAGACTGGCCCGCACCGGCTGGTGCTGATCACCTGCACTGGCAACTTCCACCGCAACCGGGGTGGCTACGACAGCAATCTCGTAGTGATAGCTAAACCTCTGGGAATGGCACGCTAGTTCGACAACATCGAGGAAGATCGGGATGTCCCTGGCTCAGTCGCCGGAAGTCTCGTGATCACGTGATCGTGCCACGACCTTCCTCCGCTCGACAGGGACGCCATTGTGTAACCGTCGCCGGGTGCGGGTGCGGGCCGGGTCCATACGAGGTCGCGTACGGGCCGATGCGGAGGTACCGGAGTCACTGGGCCGATCCGATGTGCCGGATCTGCTACCTGCGACTCTGCCCTTTGCTCCCGGGTCGATCCCGAGATCGTGGTAGAGGTGGGGTGAGGTGGAGTAGGTCTCCTCGGGCTGCTCGAATGGCAACCCTAGGGTGTTGTTGATCGCCGTCCATCGCGTCTGATCGATCCAGTCAACAAAAGTGATTGCGGTGCCAGTCGCCCCGGCCCGACCGGTGCGGCCGATCCGGTGCACGTAGACATTCTCATCATCCGGGCATTCATAGTTGATCACGTGACTGACGCCCTCGACGTCGAGGCCCCGCGCGGCAACGTCGGTCGCGACCAAGACATGGATGCGCCCTTCCCGGAAGCGTCGCAACGCCTTCTCGCGCGCGAACTGGTTCAGGTCACCATGGATCGACGCCGCGGCGAATCCACGGTCAGCAAGATCATCGGACAGTCGCTGCGCTGACCTCTTGGTGCGGCAGAAGACCATCACACGGGTGCAGTTCTCGGCCTGCAGGATACGGGCGACGATCTCGGGCTTGTCCAGCTCATGAGTTTGATAGACGAACTGTGCCGTGGTCGGCACTGTGGTGGCATCACCAGCGGACTCGGCCCGGATGTTGACCGGATGGCGCATATGGCGACGCGCCAGGGAGACGATCTCCGCTGGCATGGTGGCTGAGAACAGCATCGTCTGACGCAGCTCAGGCGTATCTGCCAAGATTCGCTCCACATCGGGCAGGAATCCCAGGTCGAGCATCTTGTCGGCTTCGTCGAGTACCAGCACCTTGACATGACCAAGATCAAGCGCCCCACGGTCGACGAGATCCAGCAGTCGGCCGGGCGTGCCCACCACGACGTCAACTCCGTGGCTCAGCGTGCTGAGCTGCTGGTCGTAGCCGACGCCACCGTAAACCGTGAGCACCCGGGCGTGTCGCCGAGCCGATGCGGCTGTGAGGTCGGAGGCGACCTGGCTTGCCAACTCCCGTGTGGGCGTCACTACCAGCCCTTGAGGAGCGCCGGGCTTAGCGAGCTGAGCGTAGTCGCGTTCACCCGGTACCACCATCCGCTGCAGCAGCGAGATGCCAAACGCCAGCGTCTTTCCTGTACCAGTGCGTGCCTGTCCGATCATGTCCGCGCCAGTTAGGGCAATCGGAATGGCCATGGCCTGAATCGGAAAAGGTGTGGTGATGCCGGCTTGGTCGAGGGCCTGCACGATTGGAGCTATCACTCCGAGGTCGGCAAAGGTTTTCGAGGAAATCTCGGTCTTGGTGTGGGTAGTTGGGGCCTCGTGAGTGGTTTCCGTACTCAGAATCTCGCCTCGATGCTCGTAGATAAGGTCAATTGTCGCGGCCAGCCTTCGGTACGCGCACCGCTTTTTGTCGTGCGGCGACCATTATCGGCTGCGAACTCGTCGCATTCTACTTGCAAGTACCGCGGCGAAAGCCCACGTGACCGGGTGAACGCCTCCTTGTGAAGACTGGCGCAGTACGAAGTGGACCCGCTGGTCTTTCGTCGGGCCCAAGGTGTTGTCATTGGTTATGACGACCTCGTCAGAACCACCGGCCTGGCCGCGTTCGCAGCGGGATCCCGACGATCCGATCAACCCGGCACCCGAGTTGGCGCGGATCCGAGCCGAGCAACCAGTCTTCGCGATGCACCACCCGCATTCGACCGGCGGATCTTTCACCATGTGGCTCATCACCAAATACGCCCATGTGCGCCAGTTCCTCTCGAGCCGGGATACCAGCAACTCCCTCGGCCATTCTGAGTCGGTGGCCGCACAGCCTGGCTTTCTTGTCTCGCTCGACCCGCCCGACCACACCCGGATCCGCCGGATGCTGACCAAAGAGTTCTCGATGCGCCGGCTGTCGGCCTTGCGGCCGCATATTGAGGAGATTGCGACACGGTTCCTGGATGAGATGGAGGCTGCCGGGCCGCCGGCTGACCTGATGCGGGCGTTCGCGCTGCCGCTGCCATCGCTGGTGATCTGTGAGCTGCTTGGCGTGCCGTTCGAGGATCAGGCCGACTTCCAACGTCGCAGCGACACGATGCTGGACGTTTCCGTGACGCTAGAACAGCAAGCGCAGAACTCTCGGGAGATGAACGCCTACATGCAGTCCCTTGTTCAGCGGCACCGCCAGCAGCCGGGCGACGACATACTCGGCATGCTGATCCGCGATCACGCAGCCGATCTGAGTGACGAGGAGCTGATCGGGATCGGCAACATCCTGCTGGTCGCTGGCCATGAAACGACGGCCAACACGATTGGTCTAGGCACCCTGTTGCTGCTGCGGCATCCCGACCAGCTTGCACTGATCCGTGATCATCCAGAATTGACCAACAGCGCCGTCGAGGAGATCTTGCGTTATCTGAGCATCGTGCACAGTGGGACGCCCAGGATCGTCACCGGCGACATGACGATCGGTGATCAGCTCCTCCGGGCCGGCGACGTGGCAATGGTGTCGCTGCCATCGGCCAACCGTGACCCTGACTTCATGGCCGACGCGGACACGTTCGACGTAACCCGACAGCCCCAGGCGCACGTAACGTTCGGTCACGGCATTCATCAGTGCCTGGGCCAGCAGCTCGCCCGGCTCGAGATGTCCGTGGCGCTGCCGGCTCTCCTACAACGGTTCCCCAAGCTGTCTCTGGCGGCGTCGGAGGCCGATTTGCAATTCCGAGGCGACGGTCCGGTCAACGGGGTACGCGAGCTGCCCGTGCGTTGGTAGCACAACACAGCCTATCGCCGGCACTATCCTGCGGCCATGAGCGATGCTCCGCAGCCATCTGATGTGGCTCCGCCTGCTGCAGCCGAGCCTTGGGTTTCCGAGCCCGAGTATCGGCAAGGTGCCATCGATCTGCTGGGCATCTTGGCGTACGGGGCTTTGGCGGCCTTCGACCGGCTGGCAGCGGACGCACGCCTCGCACCCACACTTCCGGACAAGGTCCATGTCGCATCAATGGCGGCTCTGCAAATCAAACATTTCGAGTCAGTACGAGCTCGACTGGCCGAGCTCGACACCGATGTCATGGAAGCGATGAAGCCGTTCCATGTTCCGTTCAATGAGTTCCACGCACACACCAAACCGAAGGATTGGCTGGAGGGGCTGGTGTTGGCCTACGTCGGCAATGGCTTCGCCGCCGACTTCTATCGCGAAGTTGCCGCATTCGTTGATGCAGATACTCGAACAGTGGTGTACCAGGTGCTCGCCGACGAGGGCCACGCTGACTTCGTGGTCGAAAAGGTGCGTGCGGCCATCGGGGCCGATCCGCGAGTGGCCGGTCGGTTGGCGCTCTGGGGACGTCGGCTGGTTGGCGAGGCGCTAAGCCAGGCTCAGCGGGTGGCGGCCGACAGGGACGCTCTAACCCATCTGCTGACCGGGACCGTCGACCGTCCCGGCATGGATCTCGCAGCAATCAGCCGGATGTTCTCCCGGCTCGTGGAGACCCACACTCGCCGCATGGGCACCCTCGGCCTTCAGGCCTGAGGCAGGGACTGCACCAGGCTCGTAGGGACCGTTTCGTCGTTTGTGATCGCAAACCACTCAGTTCCGAGCTGAAACAGGGCTGTCTCGACACTTGTGATCAGAAACGGCTCATCCGAACGTCGTGAGCACGCGATTCGCGCGAGCGCAGGACGCGCTAGCGCCAACACCGTGGCGACTGGAGCTAGCAGTCCTACACCGCCCCGAAGCCGACGTGTCGAGCGTTCTCCTCGCCCAGATCCACATATGCGATCTTCGACACCGGGATCAGCACCTTGCGGCCGCGCTCATCGGAGAGCGTGAAAACCCCGTCGCCACCGACTGCGATTGAGCTCAGCAGTTCCTTCTCGACGTCGGTGGCTGACTCGGTGCTCTCCACCACGATCTCTCGACTGACATGCTGAATGCCGACCTTGACCTCCACTGTTCCTCCTGGTGAGAGCTGACTTGCCGCGGGTGGCACTGAAGCAACGGTGCCACACTCCAGGCATGAAGCCGCGCAATGTTCGCGCAGAGCGTTGCGTTGGCGGTACGCGCCTGCTAAGCCAGGCTCGCCTTCTCGTCCTCAGTCGCCCGCCGAATCACAATACGGGTCCAAGCGCCGACATAAACCCGGTCATCCGTAGCGAGCTCCTGCTTTACACCGACTGGAATCGGATCGACTGGGATGGGGCCTGTCGCCGGTGCCACAAATGTTCCGTTGGCCGAGTCCAGATCCTCGACCCACCAGCGGCTGCCGTCTGTGGTCAGCTGGGTCTGGCGACGGCTGACGCCCGAGTCAGGTTCGCAGTCGATCTGAGGATGGATGTTCCGACTCCTGGAGGTACGGCCTATCAAGATCGACTTCGAGCGCAACGGAACGACGGTCGGCAGGCCGGGGGAGGGCATCGGATCTGGGCTTTGCTGGGCCTCATACCACCCGGGGTCGATCCAGACCTCGGCCACCCAGTCGAACGTTTCAGCGGAGGCGGCGGTGCTGCCGTTTCCGGTAGTGGGGGTAGCCGTGGATTCGGCTGGCTGCACCTGATTGAGATGGCTTGCATCAGGCGAGCCAGAGGTGGCGAGCGGTCGGGGCGGTGTGCCGGTGGTGAAGTCGTAGCCGCAGCTCTCGCAGAAAAGCGCATCGACGGAGTTGCCCGCTCCGCAGTTCGGACACGGCTGAAGACCTGGTTGGCTGTTAGCGACATTGGTCGATGGCGCCGGCGGTGCCGTTGCGGAGTCGATCGGCAGCCCGCAGACATCGCAGTAGTCCTGCGCCAAAGACGAGTGGCCTACCGGACAGATGGCAATCATCGGCGTAGCCCAGAGGTCGGGCTCACTGTCGATTCGGAGGTGGAGATCATGGTCGCGCTTTCCGGTCGAGGGGAGCGATCATCCCCTGATTCTGGTTGTCTTCGTTGATGCGGTGTCCAGGGCCATCTCATCGACCTTGTCCACTGCACGCTTCAGACGCACCGTACCGGTCTCGGAGTCTTCGATGTCGACCACCTTCCGGAGTCTTGTGGTCGCCTCCTCGTTCCCTGTTTGTTCGGCGAGCTGTACCGCACGCCCCAGCTTCTTCGTCGCAGTCTCATCATCGCCGGCCGCCTTAGCCGCCAGGCCCTCCTGGATGGCCTCGGCGAGTTCTGTCTGGCCGGTGTAATGGGCAACCTCAGGATTGATTCGGGTCGTCAGGCCTTCGTCGTCAGACCACCTTGCTTTCACCAACCCCTGGGCGACCACCTGATCGCCGACTGCAAATTGGACGCGTGCCGCAAGCTGCTCCTGGCCAATGGCCTTGGCGGCCAGCCGAACACTTACGTGATAGTCGCGCGACTCATCGCCCCACGATCCTGTCGGATATCCGCCGGTGAGCGGATTGATCTCGACGCGGCGTGACGTCAGATCCTCCACTGTGGGCGAAACCTGGCGTACGAACAGCACTTGCGCGCCCTGCGGCGCCCACACCCGCAACTGCGCATCAGCAATGCCGCGACTCATCGACTGTTGCATGAGCTCTGCAAAGACCTGGCTCATCTGGTCAGGCTCGGGAATGATGTCGACGCTCCCCAGCAGAGCTTGGGCGATCCGGCGCACCTCGGCGACCTGCCAATCGACGCCTACCCCTCGACAATCGCACTGGAACTTGCCCGTCACGCCGTGAATCGCATTCGTCAGCTGCTCTGGCGTCTCATTGTGATTCTCCCCGTCGGTCAGCAAGATCGCGTGTCGCTGCGCCAGCCCAGGGACCGAGTCGAAGAGCCGGCCAGCCAGCATCAGCCACGTCCCCATCGCGGTACCCCCGTCGGAACGGAACTGGCTGATCGCCTGATGCGCCGCGTACCTGGCGTTGCTGTCCATCTGGACCATGCCCCTACCCGATCGGACGAGCGGGAAGGCCAAGTAGGCCTGATGGGTGCCGGCGACGATCGCAAACCAGGTCCCGTCAATGATCTGATCAACCGCCGCCGCCGCTGCCACCTTCGCCGCCTCGAGCTTGGTCCGACCCATGGAACCCGAGGTGTCGACGATGATGATCTCTCCGGCATCACCGGAACCAGTTTGGCCAGCCGATCCGGCTCCGCTGCAGGTCAGCGTGACGATGGCGTTGACGTCTGTTCCGCCTTCCGGCAGAAATTCGTTCTGATACACCTCAGCGGTGAACTCGGCCATGATCAACGGTCCTTTCTTTTGAGCTGCTCGCGCCTAATCCGCAGCCGCTCGCAGCACATCCTTTCGGGTCCTGGCTGGTCGGTTCAGTATGCCTTCCGGTACCCAGCAGCTCCCAGCGAGGCCTCACAGGCGTGCGAGCGCCACCGAGATGTTGTCCTTGCCGCCTCGGCCCTTGGCCCAATCGACGAGGGCAACGGCCAACGTAAGCGGATCGGGGGACTGAGCGCTGAGTTCGGCGACGAGCGACTGGAGCTCGGTGGCCTCCGAGGCGTAGTTCCACAGACCGTCGGAACACACCAGGACCCAGCCGGGTGGCCTGACGGAAATGGATCCGGTCCGTGGGGTGAAGTCGGGGCTGTCGCGGCCGAGCCACTTGGTGATGGCATGAGCCTGCGGGCCGCTCTCGGCTTCCTCGCGCGGAGTGCCCATCTCAATTCGTGCCTGGGCGACCGAGTCGTCCACGCTGAGCTCTGTAGCATCGCCGCCCGAGCCATGATCGGGAAGCCAGTAGACCCGGCTATCGCCGACATTGCCGAATACCACCAGGTCCGCTTCCACAACTGCCGCAGCAAAGGTGCACGAAGCAGCGTTCTCGCTGTCGTGAGCAGTGTTGTCGATCACCGCAGCGTTGGCTGCGGAGGCTGCCTTGACAATCGCACCCGCGATCGCAGCGAGTCGGCTGGCGGGTGTGCCGAGACCCGCTGGCCGGTGCGCCACCAGTACGTCGCGCGCCACGCGAGCGGCAGCCAGACTGGCGACATCGGAGTCGAGGGACGTGGATACGCCGTCGCACACCACTAGTACCGCGCGGGAGCCGAGGTTCGGCTCGGCAGCGACCGCGGTGGCGTCTTCGTTACGGTGATGTCGCACGCCCCGGTCGCAGCAGGCGGCAACCCAGGATGCCGGATGCTCGGTGTAGTGGTCTCGCTCGGTCGGGGCCTTGGTGCCACAGGTCTCGCAGTACCCGTCTGCCCCAATCACGCCGCCGCAATTGGCGCAGGGCCGGGCAACCACAACGGTGTCTTCGTCTTCTGTCTTGATAGATCGGGTTATCTCGATCGGTGGGGCCATCGTGTCCGGCGCTCCAGCGGGGACGGCGGCCGTTGGCGTCAACGCCCCGCCGCACGCCTCACAGAACGCCTCTTGAGCAGCGACTTCGGCGCCGCAGTGAGGGCAGCTGAGGCTGCCGTCAGATTGTGGGATGGCAGCTGGCGGCGCCGCGGCGGACTGAGCCAGGTGGTCAGTCATCGTAGGGTCCACCTTCGCACGGCGTTGGCTTTGTCAACCAGCGCGTACCGGCGTTGCTCGTCGGTCTCGATACCCGCGAGTTGCCGATAGGTCGCCTCCAATCCGTCGCGCAGGGTGTCGTCCTTAGCCTCGTATGGGCCGATCTTGATGTTTGTCTTCGACTTGTTCTTGCCAACCTCAGCGAGAGCCCGCTCCAAGATCTGAGCCGTCAGCTCGGACTGCTCACGCGGATCCAGCCGGACTCCGCTGATGCTGTCGTACGCCTGGGCCAACGCCGGGAGTCCGTCGCCTGATTCATAGAGCTGCATCGCCCGGAGCCGACGTGCCTCGGGGTAACTCCGGCTGGTCGATGGGACCAGGTCCAGGGCTTGGACGGCGGCGGATACATCACCGCGGCCAGCTCGGATACGGGCCATGCCAAACGCGGCCGCAGCCACATAGTTGGCGTCGGTGCTGGCGCAGGTTTGGTACAGCCTCTCCGCGATTTCTCCCTCGCCGCCGCGCTCGCAGGCCAGGGCCAGCGCAAGTTTCGGGGCCAGTTCCCCGGGCACCTGACCGTAGACGGCGTTGAAGGAAGACTGCGCTGATGCGAAATCACCGGCGTCCAGTGCCGAAAGGCCAGCAACCCAGACTGCTCGCCATTCCCAAGGATCCTCAACCAGCATGTCATTGACGATCTGGTCCACCAGGTCTCGGCGCCGGAGCTCCAGTGCGGCATGCGCCTGCGCCAGCCGAACCTCGGCGGTGGCTACCGGAGCTGCTCGAAGTTGATCGATGCGCTGTACCGGATCGTCACCGGAGATATTGCTGAGCCAGGCGTATTGCGGATCGGTGGTGTCGACGCGCAGCGCCGGTAGCTCGTTCCACTCCAGTGCTTCGCTTGTGATGGCTGGTGCCTCGAAAAGCACCGACGCAGCTGAAGTCAGAGCTGTGCCCGGCGTCTTCTGGGCGACCACCTCACGAAGCACTCCAAGCAGTTGCACGCGGAGTTCATCCACTGAGGCGAACCGGTCCGCCGGGTCGGTCGCGCAGGCCTTCAACAGCAGCCGGTAAAGCGAATCGTGCGTGGCGAACAGTGGCGTTTCTTCGACTGGCGGAAGGCTGGCGACGTACTTGGTCTGGTAGCCGCGGAACTCCATCATCAGCACTACACAGCTGCGTCCGATCGTATAGATGTCCGATGCAACAGTGGGTCCGACCTGTGCCACCTCAGGCGCCTGGTAGCCGATAGTGCCGTAAATGGCCGATTCGTGATCATCGGCGCGCCGCACCCCACCAAGATCGATAAGCTTGACCGCGTCGCCAACCTGAATCAGGTTGTCTGGCTTGAAATCGCAGTAGATCAGG
>JAICEV010000087.1 GCA_025923975.1 Propionibacteriaceae bacterium | reverse complement strand
TCGATCTTGGTCGGCTGAACGAGGAAGCGGCAAGTCTGCTCGGTCTGAGGGATTTCGGTGCTTTCTGTCGCCGGCGGGAGGGGGCGAGCACCATTCGGACCCTGCTCGAGCTGACGGGTAGCCGCGTACCATCCGGTCCGATGGCCGGTGTCATCGAGTGCACGGTGCGCGCCGATGCGTTTTGTCACTCGATGGTGCGGTCGCTCATCGGGGCGTTGGTGGCTGTCGCCACTGGCCAGCGTGATCATCAATGGCTCGCCACGATCACCGAGCGGGGGATCCGCGACTCGGCGATCCCAGTAATGCCGGCGGCCGGACTGACCTTGGAGGAGGTCGGCTATCCGGCTGATCATGAACTGGCGGAGCGCGCACTCGAAGCACGTGCCGTTCGGGAGCCGAGCCGATCATGACATCGCGGGAACCCTCCCAGTACTTCAGCGAGCAGCCCCGCGGCACCGAGGTGCGGCGGACAATCACGGCCCGCATTTGGGGACGAGAATTTCCATTGATCACCTCCAGCGGGGTGTTCGCCGCCGATGGTCTCGATCGCGGCACTGCCGTGCTGCTACGTGCTTCCCCGATACCACAGGGCAGCCCACGGATCCTTGACCTCGGCTGCGGCTACGGTCCGATCGCGCTCGGGGTGGCCGTGCACTGTCCCGGCGCATTGGTCGACGCAGTCGATGTAAACGAGCGAGCGCTTGCCTTGTGCCGGGAGAACGCAGAGGCGCTTGGTGTGGCAGACCGGGTGCGTGTGCTGCCGCCGGAGCACGTTGATCCGGAAACCCGCTACGACGAGATTTGGTCCAATCCACCAATCCGCATCGGCAAACAGGCCCTGCACGAAATGCTGCTCACCTGGTTGCCACGCCTCACGCCCGACGGTGTGGCGCGCTTAGTAGTGGGCAAGAATCTCGGTTCGGACACCCTGCAGCGTTGGCTGATCGAACAGGGCTACGTATGCGAGCGGGTCGCCTCAGCCAAAGGCTTCCGTGTACTCGTCGTCCGCAGTCAGCCCTGACAATTTCACTCCAGCGGAAGCTCCCAGCGCCCAACTGCGCTCAGTAGGAGTGAGCATGGGTCGCCTGGAGTGGAGTTTTCCAGGGTTTCAGTCCGGCTGCCTCACGCAGCCCAGGGCCGCTCGTAAGTGCACCGGTCCCTGGTCGTAGCATGAGCGTCAGTTTGACTCCTGATCCCATCCCGAGGCGAAAGGACTGGAATGGCTGCCTACGTACTGCCCGATCTGCCCTACGACTATGGCGCATTGGAGCCCCATATCTCTGGCGAGATCATGGAGCTGCACCACGACAAGCACCACGCCACCTACGTCAAGGGTCTGAACACTGCCTTGGAGAAGCTCGAAGAGGCACGCGAGACCGAGTCCTTCGATTCGGTGGGCGGCCTGGAGAAGAACCTCGCCTTCAACCTCGGTGGGCACATCAATCATTCGGTGTTCTGGCCGAACATGTCACCCGAAGGCGGCGATAAGCCGGTCGGTGACCTGGCCGCAGCCATCGATGATTACTTCGGTAGCTTCGACAAGTTCCGGGCGCACTTCGAGGCCAACGCCACCGCGATCCAAGGCTCCGGTTGGTCGATGCTGGTCTGGGACACGCTCGGCCAACGGCTGAACATCGTGCAACTTTACGACCAGCAGTCGAACCTACCGCTGGCCCAGATCCCGATCGTGTTGCTCGACATGTGGGAGCACGCGTTCTACCTGCAGTACAAGAACGTCAAGGGTGACTACGCCAAGGCATGGTGGAACGTAGTCAACTGGGCGGATGCGCAAGATCGCTTCTCCGCTGCCAGGGCACAGACCGCAGGGCTGATCGCGCCGCAGTGATCAAGTCGTAACTTAACTAGGGCGCCAGCCTGCTGCGATTCCAGGTCAGTCCAGCGCGCCGGTAGAGCAATCGGTCGTGCAGTCGGCTCGGCTGACCTTGCCAGAACTCGATCATGGTCGGAATCACGCGGTAGCCGCCCCAGTGCTCCGGGCACGGCACGCTGACGCCTTGGAAGCGGCGCTCAGCCGCCGCATACGCGTTGCTGAGTTCGTCGAGCGAGGCGAGGGTCGAGGACTGCTCAGACGCCCAGGCAGCCAGTTGTGATTCGCGAGGTCGGCTCGCGAAGTAGGCCTCTGATTCGGCGCGCGGTACGAGTTCCGCGGTTCCCTCGGCACGGACCTGCCGATGCACCGGATACCAACCGAAGAGCAGGGCTACGTTTCGGTTCCGGCTCAACTCACTGCCCTTTCGCGAGTTGTAGTTGGTGAAAAATGTGAAGCCCTCGTCCGAGACACTCTTGAGCAGGACGGTACGAGTCGAGGGTTGATCGTCGACACACGTAGCGATCACCATCGCGGTTGGCTCCGGCAGTACTCCCCGTTCCTTCGCGATGAATGCGTCCGCCAACCAGGCGTCGAACAGCAGAAAGGGATCGGCCGGCGCCGTGGATTCCAGAAGGTGCTCACCCTTGTATTCGGTGCGTTCGCCGTAAAGACGCTGCATGTCAGTCAGTCTTGCACCGAGTTGTCAGAATCCACGCGCGCTCTAGCACGGCTGGATTCTGACAATTCGGCGAAGGTTATGGGTTGCGGGCAAATGCGACAACGGTGCCGGCAACAAGCGCCACGAATCCAGCCAGCCCGAGGGCGAGCAGCGTTCCCTTCTGGCTCAGGGCGGCGTTGGCCTCTTCTTCGGGTATATCGGCTTCGCTGCCTGGATCGGTGCTAGGCGTGGGCGTCGGGCTGGCCTCGCTGGGCACTGGCACGGAGTACACCTTGGACTTCTTGCCCTCGCTGCCAATCAGCAGGGATTTCTCGTCCAGGCTGAGGGTCAGCGACTCCGGCTGCGGCAAGTCGGGAATGGGGGCGCTGGCCACAACCTTGTAGGTGGTCGCATCGATCACCTCCACCGAGGTGTAGGTCAGCAGGGCGATCCGCTGCCCACCGGGCAGAAACGTACCGTCGGTGACTGCGGCTGGCGCCGAGCCGACCTCCTCAAGCTCGTTGACGCCCTGACGGTCCGGTTTAGCCGGAGCCTCGTATATCGCGCCGTTGCGTCCCTTCGTCACGATGAACAGCCGACCAGAGTCATCGACGAGGAGTGTCTCGGCGTTGTGTGGTCCATCCGGATAGCTGAAGTCGTACGCGTGGTAGGTCACCGTCAAACCGTTGGCCCTCGGGTTTGTGAAGAAGTAGACCCGAACGAAGTCCCGGTCGCGGTTGTTGTCGCCGATATCGGCGACAAATAGCCGATCCACGTATATCGCGACCGCCTCGACATCTTGTGGTTGAGCACGGAAGTTGAGCGTGCCCTGGACCGTTCCGTCGAGTCCGATGCCGTACGCGACGCCGCGGTCACCGGAGTCGTTGACGGTCCAGTACAGATTGCCAGCCCGGTCGACAGCAAGTCCGGAGGATTCGGTGATACGCGCGTCCTTGATGGTGAAGGCGACTGTGTCTTCGGCAACAGCGACTGTTGGAGCGATCCCGAGGAACACGACAGCCACCAGAAGCAGTCCGAGGCGTCCCGCTGCGCGCATCAGTGCCATCGTGCTCGATCCTTATCAGCAAAATCTGTCTGCGCACAGGGGCGTACGCGACGGCCCTTACCGTAACCAATTCCAGGCGGCGGCGACGACCACAATCAGGATTAAGCCGCCGAGTACGCCGGAAACGATGAGCCGACGTACCCGTGGGTTCATGGGCCCAGGATAGGACGCGCCAAACACCTCTCAGAACGAAAGGGCCGCGTCCTGCTTCCCGCTGGATTACCGTGGCAGGCATGGGTGAGCTTCGCTTGTATGCCGTTGGCATCGAGGAGGTTCGCGGCATGTTCGGTGCGTCTCCCCAAGTCGCCGAGCACTTGCGTGAGGTGGCACGCCGGGCCTTCGCTCCGCCGGCAGAGGTGGGTCGCGGCGGGCTGCTGTCCAAACTGGGACCCATCTTCAAGCGTGTGCCGGGGACGCCTGTGATCTCGCCAACGCAGCCGGAGCCGCACGACGTCGAGGTGTTGTTGGCCGGCGCGTACGTGCCGCCGGAGCGGGCCGGCGCTACCTGGCGGCTACTCGAGACCCTCGTTCAGGGCATCGCCTGGGGCTCGACGCGGATGAGCTTGACCCCGCAGTCGCTTGATGATCTTGACTTTGCGCTGGCGCGTGGCGGGGTCTCGGCCTCGGTAGGGCTACGGCACTTGCTCAACAGCACGATGAGCCTCAATCTGGTCCCGGTGCAGGGTCTGACCGTTGGCTGGCACCCGCATCACAAGGCCCTCGCGATGGCGGCGGCCTATCGGTCGGCAATCCAAGACATCAAAACCGAAGAGCAGCGAGAAATGATCAACGCCCTGACCAGCTGGCTGGATGGCTTTGTGCCCTGGGCGCAGGTCGCCGCCTCGCTGGGGCGGCCAGTGCCTGATCTGGTTGGTTTCTGGGCCAGCTAATCGGACTAGACGCATGCGCGAGCGGCCAGATCCGATTAGACCGCGATGACGATCAAGAGGTCGCCGCCCTCCACCTGCTGCACTACTGCGATCGCCAATCGCTGTACCACACCCGAAACCGGCGCGGTGATGGCGGCCTCCATCTTCATGGCTTCGATGGTTGCTACTGTCGCACCGGCCTCGACCGTGTCGCCTTCGTTGACGGTGACGGTCACCACCCCGGCGAACGGAGCGGCGACATGGCCCGGCTTGCTGGGATCCGCGCGTTCGGCAGTCTTGACATCGACCTTGATCGACTTATCACGCACTCGGAGCGGCCGCAACTGCCCGTTGAGGGTACACATCACGGTGCGCATACCGCGTTCGTCGGCGTTACCGATGGCCGCCAGCCCGAGAATCAGGCTGACACCTTTACCGATCTTGGCGAGATGCTCCTGGCCAGGCTGCAACCCGTAGAGGAAGTCGAGAGTGTTGAGCCGGGCGACGTCGCCGTAGGTTGCTCGGTTCGCCAGGAACTCCTTGGTCGGCCCAGGAAACAGCAGGCGGTTCAATGTGGCCTGCCGGACCTGGCCCTTGTCATCAAGATCAGCTGAATCCTCTGGTGAGAGCTCCACATCGCGGATTGGCACGGTACGCCCCTGCAGCGCTTTGGTCCGGAATGGCTCCGGCCAGCCGCCAGGCGGATCGCCCAATTCCCCATTGAGAAAGCCGATCACTGAATCCGGAATGTCGTAGTTCTGCGGGTTCTCAGCGAAGTCGTCCGGGTCCGCGCCGACCGCGACCAGGTGAAGTGCCAGATCACCGACCACCTTCGACGACGGGGTGACCTTGGGCGGCCTGCCCAGAATGGCATTCGCTGCGGTGTACATCGCCTCGATCTGCTCAAACTTCTCCCCCAGCCCGAGAGCGATCGCCTGCTGGCGGAGGTTGGAAAGCTGCCCACCGGGGATCTCGTGGTCGTAGACCCGGCCCGTCGGACTGGGCAACCCTGACTCGAAGGGCGCGTACACCTTGCGCACAGCCTCCCAGTACGGTTCCAGCTCCATCACGGCGCGCAGATCGAGGTTGGTCGGCCGCTCGGTGTTCGCGCACGCTGCCACCAGGGCCGAGGCCGGCACCTGGCTGGTCGTCCCGGCCATCGGGGCGCTGGCCACGTCAACCGCATCGACTCCTACATCGATGGCAGCCAGCAAGGTCGCAAGCTGACCACCTGCGGTGTCGTGGGTATGCAAGTGCACCGGCAGGTCAAAGTTGTCTCGCAGCGCGGGGACGAGCTTCCGGGCCGCTGGTGGGCGCAGCAGGCCGGCCATGTCCTTGATCCCGAGTACGTGCGCCCCTGCGTTCACGATCTTCTCGGCCAAACGCAGGTAGTAGTCGAGCGTGTAGAGATCCTCAGCCGGTGAGTTCAGATCGCCGGTGTAGCACAGAGCCACCTCGGCAATGGTGCTGCCGGTCTCGCGTACCGCCTCGATCGCTGGACGCATCTGCTCGACGTCGTTGAGCGCATCGAAGATCCGGAAGATGTCGATGCCAACCTCGGCAGCTTCGGCCACGAAGGAGGTCGTGACCTTGGTCGGGTATGGCGTATAGCCAACCGTGTTGCGACCGCGTAGCAGCATTTGCAGGCACAGGCCCGGCATGTTGTAGCGCAGCGCGGCGAGGCGTTCCCACGGATCCTCGGCAATGAAGCGGAGCGCTACGTCATAGGTCGCCCCGCCCCAGCATTCGACCGACAGCAGTTCCGGCGTCATCCGGCCGACGTATGGCGCGATCCTGAGGAGGTCTTTGGTACGGACCCGGGTAGCCAACAACGACTGATGGGCGTCGCGGAAGGTCGTGTCGGTGACCTCAATCGGGACCCGTTGCCGCAGGTCGGCAGCGAAGGCTTCCGGACCAAGATCAAGAAGACGCTGCCGCGAGCCCGGGGGCGACGGGACGTTGAGATCGACGCCGGTTGGGCGTTTGACGCCTGGGTCGAGCTGCGTTGGTGCCGGGCCATGCGGCTGGTTGACCGTTACCTCAGCCAGCCAGCGCAACAGCTTGGTACCGCGGTCCGCCGGAGCATGGGCTGTCAGCAGGTCGGGTCGCTCGTCAATGAAGGAGGTCGAGATATCGCCCGCAATGAAGTCTGGATCCTCCAAAACCGATTGCAGGAAAGGAATGTTGGTGCTGACTCCGCGAATCCGGAACTCAGCCAAGGTCCGCCGAGCCCGAGCCACCGCTTGCTCGAATGTCCGGCCGCGGCAGATGAGCTTGACCAGCAACGAATCGAAGTACGCGCTGATCTCCACCCCGATGTCGATGGTGCCACCGTCGAGGCGTACGCCCGCACCACCGGCGGAGCGGTAGGCAGTGATGGTGCCGGTGTCGGGCCGAAAGCCGTTCGCCGGGTCCTCGGTCGTGATCCGGCACTGCAGTGCCGCACCATTGATCGTGATCACATCCTGGGCCAGACCAAGATCGCTCAGACTCTCCCCGGCGGCAATGCGCATCTGGGCCTGCACAAGATCAACGTCGGTGATCTCTTCGGTGACCGGGTGCTCAACCTGGATCCGAGGATTCATCTCGATGAAGACGTGCTGACCCGCACGCTGTCCTTCAGTTTCCACCAGGAACTCAACAGTTCCCGCACATGAGAAGTTGATCGACTCGGCGAAGCGCACCGCGTCACGGCACAACGCCTCCCGCAACTCGGTCGAGATGTTCTGCGCGGGCGCTATCTCAACAATCTTCTGGTGCCGCCGCTGAACCGAGCAGTCACGCTCGAACAGATGGATGGTGTGGCCCTGCGTGTCGGAAAGGATCTGTACCTCGATGTGCCGCGGGCGCCCAACGGCTTGCTCGATGTACACAGCGGGATCGCCGAAGGCACCTTCAGCCTCGCGCATTGCTGCAGTTATGGATTCCCGAAGCATCTTGGGGTCATCGACCCGGCGCATACCGCGACCGCCGCCGCCGGCGACTGCCTTGACGAACACCGGAAAGCCGATTTCCTCGGCGCCGGGCACCAGCTCATCAAGGTCTGCCGAAGGAGGTGTCGACTTGAGGGTGGGCACGCCAGCGGCCCTGGCTGCTTCGATGGCACGGACCTTGTTGCCGGCGAGTTCGAGAACTCCGGCGGGCGGACCGATGAAGATGATGCCTGCCTCGTCACAGGCCTGGGCCAGGCCAGGATTCTCGCTCAAGAATCCATAGCCGGGGTAGATCGCATCGGCCTCGGACTCCCTAGCGGCCCGGATGATCTCTGCGATGTCCAGGTAAGCGCGTACCGGATGGCCACGCTCGCCGATCATGTACGCCTCATCCGCCTTGATCCGGTGCACAGCGTTACGGTCCTCATAGGGGAATACCGCGACCGTCTTCACGCCCAGCTCGTACGCGGCTCGGAAGGCCCGGACAGCGATCTCACCGCGGTTGGCGACCAGCACCTTGGCGAACATGGGTTGAATCTACCGAGAGTTTGTTACCGCAGCGAGACAGTGCTTTGCCGATGCAGGTAGCTGGTCTGCGTGATCCTGCTCAGAGTGAGACGGTCTTCAGACTGAATCGGACCGTCACCTGACCTGAGACGCTCTGCCTGGCCGGCTCAAACTCAAAGGCGGCGTCGTCGGCAGCCTTCCCCATGGCAAATGCCCGCATTTCCCGCGCGCCGCCGCCGAAACCGGTGTTCAGGTCCGAGACCTCCACCAAATCGGCCACGCTGGTACCGAATGCGGCCGCGTAGTCATCAGCACGCCGACGAGCGTCGGCGATGGCGGCCAGTCGTGCCTCGCGGTACATCGGATTGTCAGGACGCAGCGACCACCAGGGACCATCGATCTGACTATTGGGCAGCTCGGTGAATGCCAGTAGCAGCGGCGATAGCGACTCGAAGTCTTCGACGACGACCTCGGTAGCGAACGTGCCCTGGTAGCCCGTGATCTTGGCGGGGGTGCGTCGGTTGAAGATCGGAAAGACCCGGACCCCGCTGGTACTGGATCGCTCCAAAGCCGCTTCGAACCGCTGCAGCAGGTCCGCCACCGCGGCGGACCCTTTGGCGAGCTGCGCTCGAGTTCGCTCGGACGTATCCGCGGACGCGTGCAGCGTCAGCGTGATTGTTGCCAGATCCGGTGGGCCCTCCAGCTGAGCCTCGCCGCGTACGGTCGCCAGCGGAGCAAGCCCAGTGGGTTCGGTCATGGCAAGACCCTACGTCGTGGCTGCCGATCCCCAGTGTCGCCGGTGCTTGATTAGGTCAGTGCGTTGGCTCCGGCTTCGGCGACGGTGTGATCGTTTTCTACGCTGCTTCCGCTGACGCCGATTCCTCCCACGACCTCGCCGTTGAGCCTGAGCGGGATGCCGCCTGGGAAGGTGATCAGTCCACCGTTGGAGACTTCGATGTTGTATAGCGAGCCGCCCGGTTGTGATGCGGCGCCGAGGTCTCCGGTGTTCATGTCGAAGAAGCGCGCGGTCCGCGCCTTCCTGATCGAGATGTCGATGCTGCCTAGCCAGGCACCGTCCATGCGGGCAAAGGCCTTCAGGTTCCCGCCGGTATCGACGACCGCGATGTTCATCAAGGTGTCGATCTCGGCTGCCTTCTGTTGTGCCGCATCGACCAGGGCCTGCGCCTGCGTCAAGCTGATGTCACCCATGTGATTTCTCCCTTCTCACTTAATTCGATGCCGTCGATGTAGAACCAAACCGGGTCCCGGCGCAGCAGACGTCGGGACGCCCAGATGAACCAATGCGCAATCCAACCGAAAAGCCACATTCGCATGCGGGGCCGCCATTATGCGTTGATCAGACCATGTGGATCCAAGACGTACTTCTTGGCCGCACCCTTGTCAAAGTCGGCGTAGCCCTGCGGTGCATCGTCCAGCGAAATCGGGGTCGCGTTCACCGCCTTCGCGATCTGCACCCGATCATGCAGAATCGCCATCATCAGCTGCCGGTTGTAGCGCATCACTGGGCATTGGCCAGTGACGAACTCATGGGATCTAGCCCAGCCCAGGCCGATCCGGATGGACAACGATCCCTCTTTGGCAGCCTCATCCACAGCGCCTGGGTCGCCTGTGACGTAGAGACCGGGAATGCCGATCTTGCCGCCGGCCCGGGTAACCTCCATCACCGTATTCAGCACCGCGGCAGGTGTCTCGGGGGCATCGGGCGCTTGGCCGCGGGCTTCGAAACCAACGGCGTCAACGGCCGCGTCCACCTCGGGCTCTCCGAGGATCTGAACGATCTGATCCTTCAGATTGCCCTGAGAAACATCAATCGTCTCGCATCCAAAGCTGCGGGCGTGCGCCAACCGCTCGGTGTTGAGGTCGCCGACGATCACAGCTGCCGCACCCAGCAGCATCGCCGAGGCGGCGGCCGCCAGCCCGACCGGCCCGGCGCCGGCGATATAGACCGTTGAGCCAGGCCCCACACCGGCGGTGACACAGCCGTGGAATCCGGTGGGGAAAATGTCGGACAGCATGGTGAGATCGAGGATCTTGGCCATTGCCTGATCTTTGTCCGGGAACTTCAACAGGTTCCAGTCGGCATACGGCACCAGCACATACTCTGCTTGACCGCCGACCCAACCACCCATATCCACATACCCATACGCCGAACCCGGACGATCAGGGTTGACATTCAGACAGACCCCGGTCTTGCCTTCCTTACAGTTCCGACAACGGCCGCAGGCAATGTTGAACGGTACCGAGCACAAATCACCGGTCTTGATGAACTCCACATCTGGCCCCACCTCGACGACCTCGCCAGTGATCTCGTGGCCGAGCACCAGCCCAGCCGGCGCCGTGGTCCGGCCCCGCACCATATGCTGATCGCTGCCACAGATGTTGGTTGACACGCACTTCAGAATTGCCCCGTGTGAGACTTTGCGACCAACGTTGGCAGGGTTGACCCCTGGTCCATCTTTGACCGTGAATTCCGGGTAGTCCAGATCGACTATCTCGACCTTTCCTGGCCCCATATACGCGACGCCGCGGTTACCTGACATTTGGCCTCCTCGCTACCTGTGAACCCGCCAGCTGCGCTATCCAGTCGACTTCCGGCCTGGCACATGCCCCACCTCACCCGGCCGCACCACCGAACCCATTCTCGCGCGAGCCCTCGTGCCAGCTGAGCCAGGGTCCGGCAGCCCTCGTACTCAAAATTCCGACCATGCGGAGTTTTCGTTCCTGACTGCGCATGCCCTGGTCACCCGGCGCATCAGCCGCGACCTCCATGGGGCCCGGCCTGCCGGACCTCGGCTGGTACGACCTCCTCTGGGCCATTTATCGCCAGCCCGAGCAGCGCCTACGTGTCAACGAGCTCGCCCGCGAAGTGGCGCTGAGCCCCACAGCCACGAG
>JAICEV010000086.1 GCA_025923975.1 Propionibacteriaceae bacterium | reverse complement strand
CTCCGGGACGACCTCGGCGCAGTTGCCGACGACACCAATCGAGGTGGCCCGTCGCTCAGCCTTGGCGGCAACCGCGCGTGACACAGCATGATCAAGATCATCGGCGATCTCGTCGAGATAGCGATGATCAACTCGGCGCTGCAGCCGGAATCGGTCGACATCGACGATCAGGCAGACACCCTCGTTCAAGGTCACGGCCAGCGGCTGAGCCCCGCCCATCCCTCCGCAACCGCCGGTGAGCGTCAAGGTACCGGCGAGCGTGCCGCCGAACCGTTTCTCCGCAACCGCTGCGAAGGTCTCGTACGTGCCCTGCACGATGCCCTGAGTGCCGATATAGATCCATGAGCCCGCCGTCATCTGGCCGTACATGGTGAGACCGAGCTTCTCCAACCGGCGGAATTCCGGCCAGGTGGCCCAATCCGGGACCAGGTTGGAGTTGGCCAAGATCACCCGTGGTGCCCACTCATGGGTCTGCATGACACCAACAGGGCGGCCGGACTGGACAAGCATGGTCTCGTCAGGCGCCAGAGTCGTCAGAGCATGGACCATGGCGTCGAACGAACGCCAATCTCTCGCTGCCCGGCCGGTGCCGCCGTAGACGACAAGATCATCGGGGCGTTCGGCAACCTCGGGATCAAGGTTGTTCATGAGCATCCGCAGCGGGGCTTCGGTGGACCAGGAGCGTGCGGTCAGCATTGTGCCGCGGGTTGCGCGTACCGGTCGGGCGCCTTCCATGGTGAAATCTCCTTTCGTCGGAGGTCGTTGATCAGGTGAGTCGGCCGGTCACCGACTCGGCAGCGGCGACGACGCTTCCGTTGGTCACCAGCTCCACGGCGACGTCGATCTCTGGAGCGAGCCAGCGGTCTGCACCGGCTCCCGGGGCACCGGCAGAGCGGAGCGCCGCAATGACGGCTGCCGTGGCAGGTGCTGGCTGCAGCGGCGCGCGCTGCTCGATGCCGCGGGCCGCCGTCAGCAGCTCGATGGCCAGCACCCGAGTGAGGCCGTCGATGCCGCGGCGCAACTTACGGGCCGACGACCAGCCCATCGAGACGTGGTCCTCTTGCATGGCCGAGCTCGGGATCGAATCGACTGAGGCCGGTACCGCGAGCCGTTTCAGCTCGGACACGATCGCAGCCTGGGTGTATTGGGCGATCATGTGGCCGGAGTCCACACCAGGGTCGGCCGCCAAGAAGGCATTGAGCCCACTGCTCCGAGCCTTGTCGAGGAACCGGTCGGTACGTCGCTCGGCGATGCTTGCCAGATCTGCCACTGCGATCGCGAGAAAGTCCAGCACATAGCCCAGCGGCGCGCCGTGGAAATTGCCGTTGGACTCAACTCGGCCGTCAAGTGTGATCACTGGATTGTCGATGGCCGAGGCCAATTCGATCAGGGCGACACGCTCTGCGTGATCAATTGTGTCGCGTACGGCGCCGGCGACCTGCGGCGCGCAACGCAATGAGTAGGAGTCCTGGACCCGAGTACAGGCCTCGGTGCGGTGGCTTTCCCTGATCTCGCTTCCGGCCATGATCTTCCGGAGGTTGCCAGCCGAAGCAGCCTGGCCAGGGTGCGGCCGGAGAGCGTGTAGATCGTCGGCGAAGACGTCGTCGGTGCCGAGCAGACCTTCCACGCTCATTGCTGCTGTGATGTCGGCCACCATGAGCAGCCGCCGGAGATCGATGATCGCGAGCACCAGCATGCCTAACATGCCGTCGGTGCCGTTGATCAAGGCCAAACCCTCCTTCTCGGCAAGAGTCACCGGAGCGATGCCGGCCGTGGCGAAGGCCTCCCGGGTCGGCGTGAGGACTCCGGCGGCGTCTCGAACTACGCCCTCGCCCATGAGAGCTAGGGCACAGTGGGCAAGCGGGGCCAGATCGCCTGAACAGCCGAGGCTGCCGTACTCGTAGACGACCGGAGTGAGGCCGGCGTTGAGCATCGCGACGTAACACCGCAAGGTCTCCTCGCGGATGCCGGTGCGTCCAGTGGCGAGTGTGGAGATCCGCAGCAGCATGAGGGCTCGCACCACCTCGCGCTCCACCTCGGGTCCGGACCCAGCTGCATGCGAACGCACCAGACTGCGCTGCAGCTGGCTGCGAAGCTCCATCGGGATGTGCCGCGTCGCCAGAGCGCCGAAGCCAGTCGAAACCCCGTAGTGCGGCTGTTGATCATCGGCTAACGCCTCAATGATCTCTCGGGATTTACGGACCTCGGCCCAGGCGCCGTCGGCAATGACGACCTCCGCGTCGTGACGCGCCACCGCTGCTACCTCTGTGAATGAGACCGGGCCGATTCCGACCGTGACGCTGCGCTCTTCCATAGACCCATTGGACCGCTATCTGATTGGGCACCGCGCAGCGGGCGGCCAATGTATCGCCCGCACGGCTGACAGCCAGGTCAGAATTCGTGGGTCGTGCCTCCGCGCAGGTTGACCACACGTGTGCTGGTCATCTCATTGAGCCGGTTGATCACCATGGTCCGGCCGCGGTCGCTGAGCAACTCGTCGTGGATTGGGAAACCTTCCAGCGCGCCGACCGCGCGCACGAAATCGATAGTCTCCTTTATTGCCGCCCAGGGCCCGTACGCCGGAACGGCGAGGATGTCCACGCCGTCGGGAACCGTGTCGAGCGCATCGCCCGGGTGAAACAAAGTCGGCTGGCCCTCAGACCGCAGCAGGTAACCCACGTTGCCGATCCGGGGAATGTCGCGATGGATGATTGCGTGCTGCCCACCTACCGCTGTGACGATCACATCCCCGAATGTGACTTGGTTGCCTGGCGCCAGTCCATCGACATTGTCGCCGAGCGACGGCAGCTCGCCAGAGCCGATGAGGTCAAGGATCGACGGCTCGACGAGGACCATGGCAGATGGGTTGGCTGCCACTAGGCCCGGCGCATTTTGAGGATCAATATGGTCTGGATGTTGGTGCGTCACCAGCACCGCATCAAGATCGGTCAGGGAATGCCACGCATCTGAGGTGTTCCCAGGATCGATCAGAATCCGAGCATCGTCGGTCTCGGCCAGGACAGCCGCGTGCCCAAGGTGGGTGATCCGCATGCCCCAACCGTATGGGCAGCCAGTCCCAGGTGGCGACGGTGGGTGTCTGGCAGTTATCCGCTCAGTAGCTTGCCAACGAGCTGACCGGCCAACTCGCAGTCATCGGCAGTGACATCGAGATGGGTGACCGCTCTGATCATGAAGGGGCCCAGCGCGGAGACCTGCACGCCACGTTCAGCGGCCGCAACAGCGATTGGCGCAGCGGGAACCGTTCCGGTGTCGATCACCACAACATTCGTCTCAACTGCATCAGGCACGACAGCGGTTGGCACACAGGCGGCTACCGCCCCGGCAAAGATGCGCGCGGACGCATGATCATCCGCAAGTCGCTGCACATGATGATCAAGCGCGTACAGGCAGGCGGCGGCGAGCACGCCGGCCTGCCGCCAGCCGCCACCAAGCCGCTTTCGCATTACCCGGGCCTTCGCAATGTTCTCCGTTGTGCTCACCAGCACCGAGCCGACCGGCGCCCCAAGTCCCTTGGAGAAACACACGCTGACCGTGTCAAAGAGCCGCCCGTACGCCTCAAGCGGCACTCCGGTTGCGACCTGCGCGTTCCACAGCCGGGCGCCATCGAGGTGGTAACCGATCCCGTGCTCGCGACACAGCTCAGCTACCGCGGTCAGCTCCTCCAATGGCTGGATCGTTCCGCCGCCAAAGTTGTGCGTGTTCTCCACGGCGACCGCTGCCGTGGACACCAGGTACGGGCCGGCTGAGGGCGCAATGATCTTCGCCACCTCGGAGAGCTGCAACCTTCCGCGAGTGGAGGGAAAGGTTCGCATAGTCAGCCCATGGGCAGCGGCGTGACCGCCCATCTCTGCGCGAGCAATGTGAGCCTGTACATCGCACACCACTTCCTGGCCCGGCTCGACCAGCAGCCGGATGCCCAGCATGTTGCACATCGATCCGCTGACGCAGAACAGACCAGCCTCATGCCCGAGCAGCCGCGCCACGCGCAGCTCCAGCTCGATCACTGTTGGGTCTTCGGCGTAGACGTCATCACCCACCGGTGCGGTCAGCATGGCCTCTCGCATCTGCTCGGTTGGCTTGGTCACAGTGTCAGAGCGCAGATCGATCACGGACAAGAGTCTGACGACATGCGCGATGTGTTCGCTCGCCGGGCTCCCTCACCAGCCTGTGCCCTTCGACAAGCTCAGGGCGCATGCTCGGCGCGGCCTGCGCGAGCAGATCTCAAAAGGTAAGCGGCACGTAGGCCTGAACTGGGTTGATTCTCTTAATGCCGCCCCTAGTCAGGCGCTCTGCAACCAAGAAAGCTAGTTCCAGTGACTGATTGCGGTTCAGTCGCGGGTCACACAGTGTTTGGTAGCGACTCACCAGATCCGCCTCAACCAGGTCGTCGCCTCCGCCGACGCACTCAGTCACGTCGTCGCCGGTGAGTTCAACATGAACCCCACCCGGCCAGGTGCCAAGCTCCTCATGCACATCAAAGAAGCCGTTGAGCTCGGCCATGACGTCGGCGAATGCCCGGGTCTTGTAGCCATTACGGGCCTCGAAGGTGTTGCCATGCATCGGGTCGCAGACCCAAGCCACCTGACGGCCGCTGGCGGTCACCTTGGCCACGACATCCGGCAGCACATCCCGTACCTTCGCTGCGCCCATTCTGGTGATGAAGGTGATCCGTCCCGGTTCATGATCAGGATCGAGGCGATCGGCCAGCTCCAGCGCGTTGTCAGCCGTCGTCGCCGGACCCAACTTCACCCCGAGTGGGTTGCGGACGTGCCGCATCAGCTCAATATGCGCACCATGCAGCTGCCGGGTGCGTTCGCCGATCCACAGAAAATGCCCCGAGGTCCCATACGGTTGCCCGGTCCGGGAATCGATCCGGGTTAGCGCATGCTCGTACTCCAAGATCAGCGCCTCGTGGCTGGAGTAGAAGTCGACGGTTCGGAAGACGTCGTCATCAATCCCGCAGGCCACCATGAAGGCGAGCGCCCGATCGATCTCGTTCGCGAGGTTCTGATACTGCACACCGGCGGCGGAGTTCTTGACGAAGTCAGCGTTCCAGCTGTGCACGCTGCGGAGATGGGCGAATCCCCCGGTGACGAAGGCCCTGGTGAGATTCAGAGTCGCTGACGAAGCGTGGTAAACCTCCAGCAGCCGCTGTGGATCGGGCTCGCGGGCTTCGGCCGTGAATTCGAAGCCATTCACTGCATCGCCCCGATATGCCGGCAACGTGACGCCCTCGCGGGTTTCTGTGGCCGAGCTCCGCGGCTTGGCGAACTGGCCCGCCATCCGGCCGACCTTAACGATCGGCACCTGTGCCGCGTAAGTCAGCACCACCGCCATCGACAGCAAAGTCCGAAGCTTGCCCTGGATGTTCGCGGCCGTCACCTCGGCGAAGGTCTCGGCACAGTCACCGCCCTGCAGCATGAATGCCTCACCGGCCGCCACGCTGGCCATCTTGGTGCGCAGCTTGTCACACTCGGCGGCAAACACCAGCGGGGGAAGCTTGCGGAGCCTGCCGACCACCTCGGCGACCTCGTGGGGTGATGAATAGCCCGGCTGCTGCAGCGGATTCAGCGCTTGCAGGGCTTTCAGCGTAGGGACCTGACTGGTCAGTGACACGCTGACACTGTAGACGGTCGCCTTTGCGCGAGCAGCCGAGTTATCGGCCGCTGGACGGTCACCAGACAATGGCACACATGGGACAACGCAGCTTCGTTCTGGTTCCCGGCGCTGGTAGCACTGCCAGCTATTGGCAGCTGGTTGAGCCGCTCATCGACAAGGCCGGTTATCAAAGCATTGCCGTGTCATTGCCCAACTGGCCCGGGGCAACCCTTGCCGACCAGGCGGACGCCATTGTGGATGCGGCTCAGGCGGCAACCGAAATCACTCTTGTTGCTCAGTCGATGGGCGCCTTCAGCGCACCGCTGACCTGCGATCGGCTGCCGGTGGCAGAACTCGTGCTGGTGAATGCGATGATCCCAGCCCCCGGAGAGACCGCCGGCGAGTGGTGGGCGAACACGGGCCAGGCCGAAGCCATGCGGAGCAACGATATGCGTGAGGGGCGCGACCCTGATGCTGGCTTCGATGCCCAGACACATTTCCTCCATGATTTGTCGCCTGATGTCCTCGCGCGGCTGACGTCGTCGGGTGATGACTCGGAGCCGGTGGACTCACTTTTTGAAACTGGCTTTGCGTTGAGTCGCTGGCCGGACGTCCCCACCACCGTCCTCGCGGGGCGTGGCGATCGGTTCTTCCCCTACGACTTCCAGCGCCGCTTAGCCAAGCAGCGGCTGGGCCTTGAGGCCGAACCAATCCCCGGCGGCCACCTTCTTGCCCTCAGCCAGCCCGAAGCGCTGGTCGCCCGACTCATCCGCGACCTCTAGTCAGCGGGAACCTGAGGGACGCCATCACATTTATCGGCACCGCGACGACATCCTGCGCTGGGGTCGTTTACGGTGCTCACGAATCCCAATGGATTTCCTGCATCGTGGTCAGCGGGCCTATCTCGGCAAGGGACTTTGGTCGCGCCGACTTACCGAGCCGCAGTGCAGCCGGCTACCTTGCCATCTCCTCCGAGCCAGCGCGCCCTGCGAAGCGGATAGTGCGCTGATACCAGACCCATCCGCCGATCGCCAGCAGCACGCTGAAGATGAGGAACGCGATGTCGTATATCGCCTGATTCGGCCCCGGCCGTACGTGATGCAGGTTCAGGATGTAGTGATTGAGCAGACCTTCCACGACGTTGAACAAACCCCAGCCGGCGACCATCGCGGCAATCAACGCTGTCCATTGGCCGTTCACATCAGATCGACGGCTGCTACGCCACAACCAGAGCACACCCACCAGAACGGCAAGCCACGCTCCGGCGTGAAACACTCCATCCGCGATCAGATTGGCAGTCAAACTGACGTCCGGACGGGAGGACAACAGGTGGTGCCAACGCAGCAGTTGGTGCAGGACGATTCCGTCCACAAATGCGCCAAGACCGACGCCAAGGAGCAGTCCGGGACCAAGGACGTTGGGACCGACGGTTGCATTCACGCCTACCGGCATACCCGTACGGTGCCACCCATACCGGGACAGTCGGATACGCCCCAAGCGTTCACAGACGATTACTGGGTTCGCTGATTTCGTAGCTCGCGGCGAAGTGCTCCGACGTTGCCACCCACTCCTCGCCCTGTGATCCGCGGATCACCCAGTCGCCCTCAGCCGCGGTCTGCCGGCCCTCGAGCGATTTGATCACCTCACCCGGAACCGCTCGACGGGCCCAGGCGCGGCCGGTCCGCCGCCAGCGGTTACCTGCGACATGCTCGTAGGTGCTGGCGAAGATCTCGGGGGCCACCGACCATGATCGACCTGAATCGTTGCTGACCCGCCAGTCGCCCGCAGCACCCTGCATAGTGGCGCCAGACTCGCTGGTCCAGGTCCATGACGTAGTGGAGCGTACGG
Source organism: Propionibacteriaceae bacterium (assembly GCA_025923975.1). Classification (GTDB taxonomy): domain Bacteria; phylum Actinomycetota; class Actinomycetes; order Propionibacteriales; family Propionibacteriaceae; genus Microlunatus. The sequence goes on along the minus strand of JAICEV010000086.1, from coordinate 3,322 downwards.
CAGTGACCTCACCGTGCCGGGTCACCTCGGCCCACTCGCTCCCGTTTTGTTTGTCCACGCGCTCGCTCTCCGGTCGCAGTACCGTCGAACGGTAGCCGAGCTGGTTCAGGACTCTCAGCGCATTGGCGACGCCCTCACGCGTCTTCTCCTGGTCGACCGCCGTCAGATCGTCCCAGGCACGGAGCGACGGGTGAATGCGATGGCGATCATCGCGCTGTGCCCCGTAGCGCCAGCCATTGTTGTGCAGGTGCCTCATCCAGGACTCGTGCTCGATCCGTGCCATCGTGTCCAGCTCGGAGGCCGATACCTCGGCCGAGGCCACCAGACCGTCAGAGGTCACACCGCTTACCACCGGTCCCCAGGACCGGCCAAGAGATTCGGCGGCTGCCAACGCCGTCGTCACTTGTCGGATATTGGTCTCTCTGAGGAAGGGCTCGAGCTGATCCCAGGGCTGATGAGACGGCTTGCCAGCGTCTAGCTGCTGGTGCTGCTGGGCGATCAGCCGATATTGCTCGTGAACGACTCGCGCCGCACGCTCCCAGCTGTCGACGGGAAGCGAGCTTGGTGCATCCATGGTCAGGCCGAACGGATAGAGCAGCTCCATGATCGGCTGATCCGCAACTCCGCGGGTGTTCGGGCTCCAATCAAAGATCGTCCAGGTCGGGTTGAGCGCAGCAAGATAGGTGGCCAGACGCGTCTCGCTCCCAGTTGGATCGTCCGCCAGGATCAGCACCGGATGTTGATCATCTTGCAGCGCCGCCCGCAGGTTCGCCGAAGTCGGCTCGGATTCGATGACCGAGATCAGACCGATATCGCCGCTGTTCCCAAACCGTTCCTGCCGTAGCCGGTGCTGCCGGCGCAGCGTGTCGGCCTCGGGACCATACAAGATCAAATCTGCTAGACCGGGGCGCGGCGGAGCGGACAGCGCGTCGCCCTCCCGCTCCCGCTGCGCGAGCTCTGTACACGCCGCCAGGGCCAGTGGTGAGTTGCCGATGATCACCAACCTGTCAAAGAAAGGCTCCAGACGCGGGTCGAGGATCCGGTCCAAGATCAGCTCCGCCGTCACCTCATAGACGCTCAGCGCATCGCTAATCCAGCGGACTGAAGATCCCGAACCCGATGTCCGGTACGCGTTGGTGCGGCGCCAGTATTCGGCCTGCCATGGATCGTCGATGCGGACAACCATCCGCGGTGGGCTGTCGGCCGGCGACCGCTTGCTGGCATCCGCCACCGCGCGCAATTGCGCTGCCCAGCGCAGGTTCTCGGCAACATCGACTGCGACGGCGTAAAAGGAGCGCACCTTGAATCTTCCTCGCGCCGTGAGCAGTGAGCGCAGCGCCCCACGATTGGCTATATCGCAGACGACGACTCGGGCGCCCAGGCTGCGTGCGCTCTTGATCAGCCGGTTGCCGGGATCGGCAACAAGAACGGCAAGGGTTGTGTCTGCCTGGCGTTGGGTGATCAACCTGCGGATCAACGGCATGGCGTCGTCGGCCAGCCCAACCAGAACCACCAGCGAACCGCTGAACCGCACCAGAAGCCGGTCGGTTTGCGACCGAAAGATTGAGGCCATGATGCCGAACGCTGCAATGACCAGCAGCAGCGGACCGGTCAGCCGCGGCAGTTGCAACGCCAGCGGTAACGGCTGGGCATCCGGGCCGACATAGCATCCCTGAACGCCGCCGAAGATGAGATTGATCGCAAAGGTCAGCGGAGTCCAGAAGGTGCTTTCATTCGCTGTAGACGGACAGTTCCAGTAGGCCACCAGACCCATAGGAATGGTGGTTGCCGCAAGTACGCCGGTGACGAGCACCGAGAAGTTGCGGGCGTCCCGGCGCCGCGGCCAGTAGTAGGTCATAAATGCGGCAGCGCCGAGGGCGACCTGGACCAGGATCGGCCACCAAGCCCTCTCGTCGGTGTACGCGCTGAGGCCAATGGCGCGCACGATGCGCTCGTTGAAGACCGAGACCGCGAAGACGGCCAGGTTCAGCACGTACAAGGCAAGCAGAACGCCTGAGGCCACATTCCAGCGGTGCAGTGAGCCTGGATACGTCGAGGTCGCGGACATGTTGCTATGCCTGAGGGGAGACTTCGTCGACCTCGTGCGCTTTGGCTTCCCGCGCCGCAGCCTCCTTCGCCGCTGGCGCGTACATGTCCACGTACTCCTGGCCGGACAGCTCCATGATCGCGTACATGATCTCGTCGGTGATCGAGCGCAGAATGAACCGGTCCTCGCTCATGCCCTCGTAGCGTGAGAAATCCAACGGCGGCCCGAACTTCACCGTAGGACTGACGATCTTGGTAAGGATCCTTCCAGGCGGGGCGATGATGTCGGTGCCGATAATCGCCGAGGGAATAACCGGCGCTCCGGAAAGCAAGGCCAAGCGAGCGACCCCAGTCCGCCCTTTGTAGAGCCGCCCGTCGTGGCTGCGCGTTCCCTCGGGATAGATACCAAACAACTCACCGCGCTGCAGCACCTTCAGCCCGGCCCGCAGAGCGCTCTCACTCGCCCGTCCACCAGTCCGATCGATCGGCACTTGGCCAGTGCCGGCGAAGAACCGTTTCTGTGCCCAGCCCTTGATGCCGGCGCGAGTGAAATAGTCCGACTTCGCGACAAACGTGATCCGGCGATCCAACGCCAACGGCATGAACAACCAGTCCGCGAATGAGAGATGGTTGCTAGCAATGATCGCTGGGCCTTTGTCGGGGACGTTTTCGGTGCCCTCCTGGATCGGCCGGAAGATTCTGATGATTGCCGGGCCGAGCAGCACATTCTTCAGCGCCCAGTAGATGCCTCGGCCAGCACCCGAACCGGATTCCACGGTGACATTTCCGTGGCGGTCAACTGAGACCAGGTCATCGCTCACCGGAGGTTGCTGGCGGTCCCTGTGGTGACGGGCCATCTCGGCGCTGGTCTCTGAGGTCGTTTCGCTCCGAGCTGTTGGCGAGTCTTCTCGCTCCTCGTTCACGCCTTCACATCCGAAACCGGCGGGATCTCCGGCTTGGGTGCACGCGTCGGGACGGGCGGCGTAGCACGCCCCACTCCGGGACGCTGACCGGCGCTGGCCGGGAGAGCTTTGCCTGCAGCCAGATCGGCCTTGGCCGAGGCGCCATACATATCTACATAATCCTGACCGGACATTTCCATGACCGCGTTCATGATCTCGTCAGTGATCCACCGCAACACATCGCGGTCGTTACCGGCTTTGGCGTAGGCGCTGAAGTCCATCGGCTTGCCGATCCGGATCTTAGGACGTCGCATCGTTGGGATCTTGAAGAACCGAGACGGCACCAACTGGGTGTCGATCATGCCGACCGGTAT
>JAICEV010000085.1 GCA_025923975.1 Propionibacteriaceae bacterium | reverse complement strand
TCCTTGAGCGACCAAGCCGACAAAGCCTTCTTGGGCGCCAAGCATGGTGATATCGGCGATTGTGCCAACACTGAACCACTGCTCCCCACCGCCTACCTCGCGAACACGCTCGAACAGCACCACACCCACTCGCGCGTACTCCCTCTGGAGCAGGTCGGCAAGCATCATCAAGTAGCGCTCCTCGAAAACCCGCAGGCGTAAGGGCATGTAGGGGAACAGCACCGAATTCAGCGGAAACATTGCCAGGACCGCCACAGCCCCAGACAACCACCGGGCTCCAACCGGTCGTCTCGCGGCTGTCCGCACTCAATCCAGCAGATCACGGATCACACCGTCGGCGAGCAGTCTGCCGTCGCGCGTCAAGATCAACATGCCGTCCTCGATCACCGCCAGGCGTCTCGCAAGAAGATCAACAAGACGGCTCTGCTCAGTCGTTGTGAGCAAGGATGTGGAGAGGCCATCAGCGAGTCGCAGCTCGAGCAGGATGCGCTCGACCCGCCGTTGCTCGGCCGAAAGCAGTTCTCGGGCCTGGGCCGGCGATTGGCCTGAGGCAAGCCTGGATGCGTACGCCTGGGGATGCTTGAGGTTCCACCACCGCACCCCACCCACATGGCTGTGCGCCCCCGGGCCGATGCCCCACCAATGATGGCTCCGCCAGTAGCCAAGATTGTGGCGACAACGGGTCGCCGCGCTTCTGGACCAGTTGCTGACCTCATAGGCCGCCAAGCCGGCGGCGTTGAGCCGCTCGTCCGCGATCAGGTACTTATCAGCAAGATCATCCTCATCGGGAGACGGTAGCTCGCCGCGCCGGATCCGAGCCGCCAGCCGGGTGCCTTCTTCGACAATCAGTGCATAGGCGCTGATGTGCTCCGGAGACGCTCCTAGCGCCGCATCAAGGCTTTCCACCCAATCGGCAGCAGACTCCCCCGGCGTTCCATAGATCAGGTCAATGCTGGTGTTGGTGAACCCGGCTGCCTTGGCCTCGGCCACAGCTCGCAATGGACGGCCAGGCGGGTGAGTCCGATCGAGTGTCGCAAGGACGTGGGGTACCACCGACTGCATACCGAAGGAGATCCGGTTGAAGCCCAGCTCTCGGAGCCGGTGCAGGCCCGCAGAGTCAATGGACTCCGGGTTGGATTCGGTCGTTACCTCAGCGTCGGGTGCGAGCCCGAAATGGTCACGCACCGCTGTGATCAGCCGACCAAGATCATCCGGGGGCAATACTGTCGGGGTGCCACCTCCGACGAAGATCGTCGAGACTGCTGGCACGTCCCGGCCGAGCACGCGGGCCGCCAGCGCGAGTTCGTGGATCGCGGCGTCAATGTAGCCGGCTCGGCTGGCTCCTGGCTCGGTGCCGAGCTCAGCGGCGGTATAGGTATTGAAGTCGCAGTAGCCGCACCGTGTCGTGCAGAACGGGACATGGATGTAGATGCCAAGAGGTCGCAGCGGGAGCTCCGATAGCGCCTGCTCAGGCAGCGAGCCGTCGCTGGGCGCGGGCTGTCCTTCCGGCAAGACTGACGGCATTCCTCGAGGCTAGTGCCGTGCCAGACAGATCCTGGAAACTTCACTCCAGCTGAGCTTGCGGCCTTGCACTTAGGCGTGACTGTGCAGGGCGGCTCTGGTGGAGTGAAGTTTCCAGGGTTCTCTACCTGGCGGGCCTCTTGATTACGGGATAAGGACGAGCTTCCCCCGTGCGTGACCGTCTTGGCTGATCTGGTGCGCCTCCGCTGCTCGATCGAACGGGAACGTCTGGAACTTGATCACCAGCTTGCTCTGCTCCAGCAGTTCGGCGGCCTCGGTGAGAGCCTTCACAGGCTGGCTGTCGGGCCCGGAACCCGCTAGTCGAGCGCCTGCGGCAGGCGCAGCGGAGTTGGCGATCGAGACGACCTGAGACGGCTCCGGTGTGAGGCTGATCAAGTCCTCAATCGGAGTTTTGCCTACCGCGTCCAGGACAGCGTCGATCTTGTCGACCTCTATCGCCCGGATCCGCTCCACCATGCCTTGGCCATAGACCACCGGGATAGCACCGATCTCGCGGAGGTAGTCCTGGTTGGCTTCACTCGCTGAAGCGATCACCGTGGCCCCGCGTGCCTTGGCAATCTGGGTTGCAGTGGCGCCTACCCCGCCGGATCCGCCGTCAATAAAGATCGTGCTGCCTTCCTTTACGCCCAGCAGGCGCAGTACCCGTTCAGCCGCCTCCGCAACTACACCGGCCGCTGCTGCAACGGCCCAGTCCACCGACGCCGGCTTATGGGCCCAGGAATTGAGGACCGCGTACTCGGCATGCGTGTTCTTGCCCAAGCCAAACACGTCGTCGCCAACCGCAACATCGGTCACTCCTTCACCGACCTCGTCGACGACCCCGGCGGCGTCGAAGCCCGAATAGGCGGTACCTTCCAGCGGCTTGCCCTGGGCCAACATCCCGGACCGGAGCTTCCAGTCGATCGGATTGACGCTTGCGGCCCGCACCACGATGCGAATTTGTCCTGGTCCTGCATGTGGCTCGGGCGCCTCGCCTAACCTGATGACCTCGGGCCCGCCGTACTCGGTGAATTGCAGCGCAAACATGATCTCTCCCCTTTTTTTGAAGGTTACTTCCGGTCTGCCTTTGCCGAGTCGGCACCACCAGAGAGGGCGGCCACGAACGCTTCGGGCGGCACCTCGACGCGGCCGACCATCTTCATTCGCTTCTTGCCCTCCTTCTGCTTTTCGAGCAGCTTGCGCTTACGGGTGATATCGCCTCCATAGCACTTGGCGAGGACATCCTTCCGCATCGCGCGAATGGTCTCGCGCGCAATCACCCGTGAACCAATGGCCGCCTGCACCGGAACCTCGAATTGCTGACGCGGGATCAGCTCTTTCAGCTTGGCGGTCATCATGACGCCGTACGAATAAGCCTTCTCCTTATGCACGATTGCGGAAAACGCATCGACCGGCTCTCCTTGCAACAAGATGTCGACCTTGACCAAGTCGGCACGCTGTTCACCCGACGGCTCGTAGTCCAAGCTCGCGTAACCCCGGGTACGCGACTTCAGAGCATCGAAGAAATCAAAGACGATCTCGGCCAACGGCAATGTGTACCGGATCTCGACTCGATCTTCGGAGAGATAGTCCATGCCGTGCTGTACACCGCGACGGTTCTGGCACAGCTCCAAGATGGTGCCGATGTAGGTTGCTGGCGCCAAGATCGTGGCCTTCACGACCGGCTCATAAACTTCGGCGATCTTGCCACTTGTCGGATACTCCGAGGGATTCGTCACTTCCAGCTCGGCACCATCTTCCATGATCACGCGATAGACCACGTTGGGCGCCGTGGAGATCAGATCAAGATCAAATTCGCGCTCCAGGCGCTCCCGCACGATCTCCATGTGCAGCAGACCAAGGAACCCAATCCGGAATCCAAAGCCGAGCGCGCTCGAGGTTTCCGGCTCATAACTCAGTGCGGCATCGTTGAGCTGCAGCTTGTCCAAGGCTTCCCGCAGTTCCGGATAGTCCGCACCGTCGATTGGGTAGAGGCCGGCGAACACCATCGGCTTGGGCGGCCGATAGCCACCCAGATCATGCGAGGCCGGCCGCTTCATCGACGTCACGGTGTCGCCCACCCGAGACTGCCGGACATCCTTGACGCCGGTGATCAGGTAACCGACTTCACCAACTCCCAGGGACGCCGCCTTCGTCGGCTCCGGAGAGATCACGCCGACCTCCAGCGTTTCGTGCGAGGCCTTGGTCGACATCATCAACACGCGCTCGCGATGCGAGAGCGCGCCGTCCACAACGCGTATGTAGGTGACCACTCCGCGGTAGGTGTCGTAGACAGAATCGAAGATCAACGCCCTTGCCGGCGCAGTGGGATCACCGACGGGTGGTGGGATCTGGGCGACAATCTCCTCCAGCAGCCGGACGACGCCTTCGCCGGTCTTGGCCGACACCCGCAGCACCTCAGCTGGATCACAGCCAACAACCTTGGCCAACTCGGCGGCGTATCTATCCGGCTGCGCACTGGGCAGATCGATCTTGTTCAAGACTGGAATGACGTGCAGGTCGGCATCAAGAGCCAGATAGAGATTGGCCAGGGTCTGTGCCTCAATGCCCTGTGCGGCATCAACCAGCAGCACGGCACCCTCGCAGGCGGCCATGGAGCGCGAGACCTCATACGTGAAGTCGACGTGGCCCGGCGTGTCGATCATGTTGAGGACATAGGTCTCACCGACGTTTGGGTCATCTCCATCACCGCGCGTCTGCCAAGGCATCCGAACCGCCTGGGACTTGATCGTGATACCGCGTTCCCGCTCAATGTCCATGCGATCCAGATATTGGGCGCGCATCGACCGCTCGTCGACAACACCAGTCAACTGCAGCATCCGGTCGGCCAAGGTCGACTTGCCGTGGTCGATATGAGCGATGATGCAGAAGTTCCGAATGATCGACGGGTCAGTGCGGCCGGGCGGCGGCACGAACGCAGGACTCACAACAACATCCTCACTTGCTCAGGCGAATTTGGCCCGCCCATCGCGGCGCTGGTAGCGTGGTCGGTCGCGTCTGCACAGCAGCGCTCCACACCCACATCAAGGAAGAGTTCCAGAGGCCTGTCGTGGCGAACATCAAGTCCCAGCTCAAACGAATCAAGACCAACGAGAAGTCCCGTCAGCGTAACAAGGCGACGAAGTCAGCGCTGAAGACCTCGATTCGTCGGTTCCGCGAGGCCGCGGACGCTGGTGACACAGCGAAGGCCACCGAGCTGGCGTACGCCGCCTCCCGTGCCCTCGATAAGGCTGCGTCGAAGGGCGTCATCCACAAGAATCAGGCTGCCAATCGCAAGTCCGCAATCGCGTCCAAGGCGGCGCGTCTGGATCGCTCAGGCAAGAAGCGCTCACCAGAAACGTCGAAAAGAACTAGTGCCGCAAGCGGGAAACGCTAAGCACCGCTCGCTCTAGCGCGAACGCGGCGTCGTCGGCGGCGCCTTTGACATCAGCATCTGCAACAGCGACTGCTTTCAGTGCCGCAGCAAGACTCCCCTGATCCCATCCACGTGCTTGGGAGCGCATGGACTTCAGCTTCCAGGGCGGCACTCCGACCTCGCGGGCTAGGTCGGAGTCTCGTTGCCCGCTGCCGGCAGTGATCAGCTTGCCCAAACCCCGGATTCCAGAGGCCAAGGCACTAGTGATCAACACCGGCGCCACGCCGGTCGCCAATGCCCAGCGGAGCTGCTCCATGGCACTGCCGGTACGACCCGCCAGTGCTGCGTCTGCCACCGCGAAGCTGGTCACCTCCGACCGACCGCCGAAGTAGCGGCGAACCTGATCGAGCTTGATCGGGCCACCCTCCCCGTCCGACACCAGCTGCGCGACGGCCGCCGACAGAGCCCGAAGATCGTGGCCGAGGGCATCCACGAGCGCCGCAGCTGCACCCGCGTCAATCGAACTACCGGCTCGCTTGGCTTCCGCTGAAACGAATTGGGGTAGCTCCCAGGGCTTCACAGCCGGGCATTCGATGACCTCGATGCCGGTGGATTTCAGCTTCTCGAGGAGTGCTTTGCCCTTCGGCACCCCGCGATGCACCACAATCACGGCGAGATCCGGCAACTGGGCACTAGCGAGGTCGACCAGATCGGCATCGAGCTCTGGCGGCAGGTGTTCCAGCTCTGTGATGACGGCGGCACGACTGCTCGAGAACAGCGACGGACTAGTGATTTCGGCAAGCTTGCCGGAGTCCAGTCGAGCTGCTTCGATCTCGGAGACCTCGACATCCGGCGCTTCTGATCGCATCTGTTGCCGCAATGCCTCGACCGCGCGGTCAGCAAGGAGTGCCTCTGGCCCGCTGATCAGGACCAGCCGGCCCAACGGAGATCTCGATGCTGCCACGCAGCACAGCATGCCAGCCGAAACTGACATCTTGGTTGATAACAGGTACGCCATGTTCCGTCCGACAACACAAATCAGATTCACGCCTCCGCATGACTGGTGTTGATATACATGAGCCGAGACACTGGATACCAGGCGAAAGGGACGTCGGTGGTCGGCAAGTTGTGGTCCTCAATGTTCGGTCGGGTGGTTTCTGAGCGGCAGCCTCCGACTGCCCCCAACGACCCTGAACAGACGGACGTCGCGGAGCCAACGCTCGGCATGAAGCTCACTGGCGACCCTCATCCCCTCGACCGCCTGGTGAGCGTTCAGCCGAACACCGTTGTGGTGATCTTCGAGCAGGACAGCATCCCACGGCTCAAGTTCCCTGGCGAGTACCTGACGCCCGGCCTGCTTCCCTCGCTACGGCCGGTCCAGGTGCTGGCCGTCAATACCGCTCCTGTCGAGCTGGATGTCACCGTCGACCATCTCATAACCCTGGACGGCCACGAGATCGAGCGGTGTCTGGTCCGGGTCACCGTTCAGCTGACAGATCGCGACAATTACGCCTCTATAGCTGGTCTGGCCGCGGAGTACGGGACGGAGCTGGAGGCGCACCTGCTGCAGCGGGTCGAGACCGAGGTGGCTATGGAGCTGCATGCCGCCGTCAAAATGAACCGACTCGCCGAGCTGCGTCGCCAAACGGTGCAACAGGTGATGGCGGACCGCTGGCTGCCCCGATCCTTCGCGGGCGGTGCGCTGGCGCGTCGCAATTTCGCGGTTATTGAGGTCAGCTGGCCCAAGGACAGCGCCATTCCCGTCCAGAGTTCTCAGAGCAGCGCACCGAAGGCGGATGAGGCCAACGCAGTTTTCAAGCCGGCACCGGTTGTCCCGATCGCGCCAACCGCCCCAGCATCATTCGCCACCGAATTGACGATGGATGCCCGGCTGCGCCGGATCTGGCGCAGGTACGCAGAGCCGGAGCTTCGGGGCATCGCCGGCGCCAAGGTCGGCAATTCGGCCACGGTCGTCGCGGTTGTGGATCGCGAGCCGGGCGCGTATGAAGGAAGCCGGGTTAGGGAAGCTCTCGGCCTCGCTCTTGAAGATCGCAACCTGCATTTTGTAGCCGCTGTGGCGGATTCATACGAAGACCTGGTTCGTGCCTGGTTCAAGCAGGTCGACGGCAGTCCCGGACGGTTGATATCCGTACGATCCATGGACGATGACTCCATCCTGCGGATCGGTGTCGATCATGCCCTGCGATCGGCGGAGGAGCGGGCGCGAGGACTGTCTGTGGGCACCCAATCGGATCGAGAGGCCCTTCGGCGCCTCGTTCCCCACGAGCGGGTCGAGTTCGCGGCGGCGGACACGACGAGCTGATCGATGAGCATGGGCGGCACCCGGTCGTGACCAAGATCACGTACACTAACCCGCGGGCTGCGCGCCCGGACGTGGGGCCGCTCGGACCAGCCACCGCCGAACGAGCGGAGGACTCCCGTAAGATTCGGCAGGCCGCCACCATCCCTCTGGTCATCTCTCTCGGAGCCCAGTGGGTGTTCTTCATCCATTACTGGATTCCAGAGACGAGCGCATTCCCGGCCAATGAGCTGTGGCTCACTCAGCTCTCTCCGCTTGCCTCGGCTGCGCTGACCAGTGAAGGTCAACCCCAGGTCCAAGCGCAGAACGGACAATGGGGACTTCCGGCACTCGTGTTGCTGGTATGTGCTTTTGCGTTGTTCTGGCTCTCCCGTACCCGACACTGGCTCGGCCGCACCGCAATGCTGGCCCCTGCCGCCCTCGGCTTGGTCGCCGCCTTCGCAAGCGTCATAGCGCTTGGCGTGAAGGGCGAGCTGAGATCCACAATTGTCGGCGTCGCGTTGCTGGTCGCCTGGGTCTGGAGCGCTGGCTACGCGGCTCTGCACGGCTTCCTTGACAACCTTGCCCCGTTGCCTCCCAAGACTTGGCACAGCGGTTTGCCGGTTCTGGCGGCGTACGCAATCATCGGCCCGGCTTCGACAGCGGTTGGACGTTGGTTGTTCGCGCCCGAGCTGCGCGACGCCGCCCTGGCACTCCAGAACAACACGGTGGCGCTGCGGCTCGCAGCCCTATGGACCCCCAGCACTGTGCTGCTGTATCTGTGCGGATTGCTGATCGGCGTTGCTGTCTGGGTTGCATATCAGGCATGGCCGCCCCGCCGCGACGCCGGATTCCTCGGCCGCTGCATGATCGTCATCGGAATCCTCATCGTCACAGGTGCCATCGGCTGGCCGGCGACGGCCATGGCGGATAAGAGGGTGCAACAGCTGACATATGACAGCCCGGTCGAGGAAGTGCGTTTCACCTGTGGCTCATGGATTCTCGACCAACCGACCACTGTCACCCCGCAGCGGGAACCGGTAAAGACCCTGGTGATCAGCGGCTTCACCTGCCAGACGGTTACCGCTTACTCGGGCTACCAGCAGCTGTCGACGCACACGCTCCCGGTCTCGCTGTCGCCTGTCGTCGCATACACCCCGGACGGCGTGAAGATCTCTGGTCGCATAGTCGCGGCTCAGTACGGCGATGTCATTGTTGTCGCCGGCAGCGACAGGTTCGATACCGGCGCAGATGAACTTCTCGGCATCGGCGTAACCGACAGTGCAGAGCTCTGGCGCTATGCGTGCGGGCAGGGGCTCATGGGTGTGCGATTCGCCAATGTGCCAGGCGGCGACAATCCGCCCGAGGCGCACATCACCCAAGGCGAGGTTGCCCCTGAGGTCGTGGTGAGCTGCGAGGGCCAGATCGTGCGCATTAATCCGACAACGGGACCGCCTCGTTGATCATGGAATAGTTGAATACGTGAGCTCCGCGACGAAGGCGGTCCAGGCCGCACGGTTCCTCGGCGGGATGTATCGGGAACGAGCGCGGGTGCTCTACTGGGCGCACGTCCGTGGTGATCTCTTCAGCCGCCTCAATCTGCCGAACAACCACACGGATCCCTACCCGATCTACGAAGAGATGCGCGCGCAGGGACCGATGTTGCTGACCCGGCTCGGCAACTACACCACCACCAGCCACCGGCTGTGCAATGAGGTGCTGCGAAATCGGAAGTTTGGCGTAAGCCCTGATGACGGGAGCGAGGACCTCGCCAACCCGTCAGGTATGGACCTGTCGTTGCTCCAACTCAATCCACCTGATCACACCCGCATTCGCAGGCTCGCCGCGCCAGCCTTCACCCCGCGGCGAATTGCGGGCTACGCGGAATTAGTCGATCAGGCTGTGGAGCGGCTGCTCGACCAATGTGAACGAGAGCACGAGTTCGACCTCATGACGTCCTTCGCCTCGCCGCTGCCCATCGCGGTAGTGACCCATCTACTTGGTCTGCCCAACGAGCCGGACCGGTTCCGGCGGCTGGGTTCGACGATTGCGCGGGCTCTGGATGGAATCTGGTCACTCGGCCAAGCCCGCACGCTTGCGGCCGCTGACGCTGAGCTCCGGACAACCTTCGCCGAGCTGCTTGATCGTCGGGCAGCGGAGCCCGGCGACGACCTGGTGTCCGCGTTGCTGGCTGAGCAAGGCGGGGCGATTACCGCAGCGGAGCTGTCGGCACTGGTGCGGCTCCTTCTGATCGCGGGCTTCGAAACTACAGTCAACGCCATTGGTAGCGGCATGCGCTGGCTGCTGGCCGATCGAGAGCAGTGGGAATTGCTCGTTGCCGAGCCTGAGCGGTCGCCAGCCGTTGTGGAGGAGGTGCTCCGATTTGATCCTCCAGTTCAGCAGACCGCGCGGGTAGCCAATCTGCCAACCGAGGTAGGCAATGTATCGGTAGCAAAGAACCAGTGGGTGATCACACTCCTGGCAGCAGCAAACCGCGACCCGGACGTCTACCCAGCACCCAATCGCTTTGACATTGCCCGGGAGTCCCCGGTTGAGCACCTCGCCTTCTCCGGCGGAATTCACTACTGCCTTGGTTCACCGCTGGCTCGCTTGGAGCTAACTCAGACGTTCCGCGCCCTCGCCGAGCGGTTTCCACACATCCGACAGACCGGGGCGATCACCATGCGGCCCGGTGCCACATTGCGCGGACCACTCCGGTTTCCGGTGACGGTGTCGTAGTGCCCTGCATTGTGATCATCGTTGCGTGACTGCAGCGAGGCGATCGTCCACGAGCCGGATCGCGACCGAGCCGTTTTGCTCGGTACTGACCAAGGTCATGCCAAGCGACCGCGCCAGCTGCACCGTACGAGGTGCCGGATGACCGTAGTCGTTCTGGGCTCCGGCGCTCACAACGGCGACGCGAGCCCGCGTGGCCGCGAAGAAACCCGGATCCTGTCGGGCCGAGCCGTGGTGCGGAATCTTGAGGACATCGGCATGAAGATCCACACCGGTGCCCATAATCGCCCGCTGGCCGGCCGGTTCGACGTCACCGGTGAGCAGCAACCGCAGGCCGCCCACCATTGCCATGATCACCAGACTGCTGTCATTCTGCCTCGACGACTCATCTTGATCGGGAGCCACATGGCTCACCGGTCCCAGCACGTGCAACTCAGCCCTTCCAACACTCGCCCGGGTACCTGGTAGCGGCGCGTTCATCGGAATCCCCTGTTGCGTAGCTTGGCTTCTGACCAGCGCCGTCACGGGCCCGGTCGGCGCCAGCGGGCTCAGCCACAGCTGGCCGATGCGGCGGTGCCGGAGAAGACCAGCCACACCAGCAACGTGGTCGGCGTGAAAGTGGGTGATGATCAGCAACGGCACCGTCTTGATCCGCAGCCGATCCAAGCAGCCTCCCATGACTCCAGGCACGGGGCCGCTGTCAACCACAATCGCTGCGTCGCGGCCGGTCCGTACCGCGAGTCCATCACCTTGACCGACATCGCAGACAACCAGAACCCAATCCCGCGGCGGCCAACCCGGCTGCCGTGGCACCGCACCCAGGCAGATGATCATGGCGCCAGCGAGCAGCAGGGAAAGCCATGGCCGTGCCAGCACGTACGCCAGCGACAACCCAGCCAGAAGAGAGCTGATAGCCAACCAGACAAGAGT
>JAICEV010000084.1 GCA_025923975.1 Propionibacteriaceae bacterium | reverse complement strand
GTCAATGAAGGTGATGTGCTGTCGAACCCGACCCGGTGTCTCGGCGGCGGACACCATGAACACTGTGTGGGCACCGGTCAATGCGGTTCGGACCGCGGCAGCATCACCATAATCGGCCGTCGCGATGTGCGTCCCGGGCAAGGCTGGCGCCTTGGCCGGATCGCGCACCACGAGGCGGTGATCAACGCCGAGTTGGGAAAGTCCGCTTGCGACCCGCCCGCCGAGGCGACCAGTTGAGCCCGTGACCACTAGGGCAGTTTGGGGAGCGATCATGGCACCTCAGGGTACGGCGTCAGTCCCAGCTTGCCGGGCCATCTGAGCCCGCGTCGTACTCGTCGATCGGAACCTTTCCCTCGCGCCAGGCCTGCAAGACCGGATCCACAATGCGCCAGCACTCCTCAGCGGTATCACCGCGAACAGAGAGCAGCGGATCGCCATCCAGCACACCAGCCAGAACCTCCCCGTACGCGGGCAGCCGTCCGGGGTTCAGATCGACGTCCAAGGACACTCGATCCAGCACCAGCGGATCATTCGGACCGTTGACGTTCATCTCCAGCGCCATCCGGTCGGGCCCCATGGTCAACCGCAACTGATCCGGTATTGGCTTCCCTTGCAGCCCGGTAGGCAGGTGAGGCGTCGGTTTGAAGGTGACCACCACCTCCTTGCGGCGTTGCCGCAGCGCCTTTCCGGAGCGCAGCCGGAACGGCACCCCGGCCCACCGCCAGTTTTCGATCTCGACGATCAGCTCAGCCAGCGTCTCAGTATTCCGCGCCGGATCAACTCCGGGCTCGGCCGTGTAGTCGGGAACCTCACGCCCATCGATCGTGCCGCGTGTGTAGCGAGCTTGCCGTCCCGATCCGACCGGGTCGTCGTCCCACGGCCGGCAAGCCCGCAGCACCTGTGCCTTTGCGTCCCGCAGATCCACCGCATCGACCGTGGCGATCGGCTCCATTGCCACCAGAGCGAGTACCTGAAGCAGGTGGCTTTGGATCATGTCCATCAGCGCTCCGGCGCTGTCGTAGTAGCGCGCCCGATTCTCCAGGGTGAGTTGCTCGTCGAACACGATGTCCACGCGATCGATGTGCTGGTTGCTCCACATCGGTTCGAATAGACGGTTCGCGAACCGAACTCCCAGCAGATTCAGCACAGTGGAGCGCCCGAGGAAGTGATCGACGCGGTGCACCTGATTCTCAGGGACAAGTTGGGCAAGCAACATGTTCAGGCTGGCGGCGCTTTCCTGGTTGGTTCCGAAAGGCTTCTCCAGGACGAGGTTTGTCCCTTCCGGCAGCGACACCTGCTGGAGTCCCTTGCAGGCGGCGACGGTAACCGACGGAGGCAACGCAAAATACAGCGCAGGCGGTGACGGGCAGGAATCAATCAGCGATCGCAGGTCCTCTGGGCTCGTCACGTCAGCTTTGTGATACCGCGTCGTGTCCAGCACACTCTGCACCGCGGCGTCGGAGACCTTCCCATCGGCGAATGAGGTCCGAACTCGCTGTTGCCAGGCATCCACGTCCCAGTCTTCGGATCCTGCCCCCACCAGCTTGACCTCGCGCCGGGACTCCTCTCGGTCGAACAGCTGCCCGAGTGCTGGCAACAACAGCCGTCCAGCCAAGTCCCCACTGGCGCCCAGCAGAAGCAAGCTTCCGATCGGACCGGTCATTAACGCCTCCTCAGGGAGCTTCCGGCGTACGGGAAAGCGTGGTTAGCGCTGCGGAGGCCGGTCGGTAGCTGGATCGTTCTCGATCGGTTCGTCGCTGAACTTTGTGACTATGTACCGACGCAGTCGGCCGTGACGGGGTGTGTCACTGGCCCGCTCTTCGCTGACGTGCGACTCGGCTGCCAGCCGTGTGTCGGTATCTGCGGTGTCATTCCAATCCCGCGAATCCCGATCGCGGAAGTCGTCGTCCCGATCAGACTGATCCCTGTCCCGAATGAATGTGTCGTCCCGACCAGTAGTGCCGCGGACCGCCGATTGGCTGTAGTAGCGGAAGAGCTCGAGCTCCTCGCGCGGCGTAAGGTCGTTGTCGGCCTCGATACGTGGGGCGTTCTTGATGGTCTCCTCGTCGTAATCGACGATGATGTCGTTGCCCTCGATCCGAGCATGGAACAGTGGCACAAACGACTCGGAGGTTCCGAAGAGTCCCGTCTTGACCGTGACCCAGGTCGGTTCGGAAGTCTCATCGTCGAGATAGATCTGACCGATCCTGCCAATCTTCTCCGAACCGGTGTACACATTGCCCGACTGTTGGTAGGCGTTCCGAAGCTGTTCAGTCGTGATGCTCATCAGGCGTCCCTCTCCCTTATCTAGAAAGGGTTCTTAACCGCCCAGCTGCGAAGCCAAACAGGCAGCCTGGGATCGTTCAGCTCTTGGCGAGGAGGGCATCCAGCTTCTCGTAGCCCTCGTAGACCCCGACCTCCATGCCGCTTGCCATGATCGCATCCCGGGACTCGAGGTTGTCGACCACAGAGAGACCGATCGTCCTCGTGCGGCCACCACCCAAGTCTTCGAACGTCATTGTCTCCAGACTGACACCATCGGGCATGCCTTCCCAGGTGAAGGTTTGCACCAGCCGCTCGCTTGGTCGCACCTCATGGAAGGACCCGTAGAAGGCGGCCACCTCCTCGCCGCCCTGCAGCGCTATATACCGATAATTCCCACCGGTGCGAGCGTCCCACTGGTCGATCCTCATCTCGGTGCTCTTGGGGCCGAGCCACTGAACGACCAGCTCGCGGTCGATCCATGCCCTGAAGACCTTGTCGGGCGGCGCGTCGAAGTCACGAATGATGCGGATGGTTGGCAGGTTGGGATCAGCCTCGATCGTGGTCTCGCGCGTCGCGGCTTCGTGCCTAGCGTTTGTGCTCATGATGCTGCTCCTTGGTTGATGGTTGGTTTACTTTCCTCGTCCATGGAGGCGAGTACCGCATCGAGGCGGCGGTATCGCTCCTCGGCTTGCCGCCGGTATCGCTCGATCCAGGCGGTCATCATGTCGAAAACGTTGGCCTCGAGGTGACGCGGGCGGCGTTGCGCATCCTGGCTGTGGCTCACCAGCCCTGCGTCTTCCAGCACCTTGAGGTGTTTGGACACAGCCTGAATCGACACGTTGTATGGCGCGGCAAGCTGGCCGACCGTGGCGTCTCCAACAGCGAGGCGGGCCACAATGTCACGCCGAGTCGGGTCGGCCAAGGCGGCGAAGACTCGTGAAAGTTGATCCTCGCTCATATCGCCTCCTCGCGGCGGGTTATTCAACTGATTGGTTGAGAAGACCTTACGCCGAGCAGTGATTCGTTGTCAACCGATTGGTTGAATGGATGAGCCAGCATCGTCTTCTGGGTGCCCAGGCCGATCTCACGTCTTGGCTCGTGCCATCGTCTACAGGGCTGATGAGAATGAAACCGCCATTTGAAGAGATCGTGTCAGAGCATGGGCCGACCGTGCTTCGGGTGTGCCGTGCCGTACTCGCCCGACCGGACGCAGACGATGCCTGGTCTGAGACCTTCCTCGCAGCCTTGCGCGCATATCCGGATCTCCCGGCCGGCGCCAATACCGAGGCTTGGCTTGTCACGATCGCCCACCGCAAGACGATTGACATTCTTCGTGGCCAAAGCCGCCGGGCCGTACCGGTTGCCTACGTTACGGAGACCGGGTCCGCAACCGAAGCCTGGGAACCCTCCGACGACGGTTTGTGGGCGGCGCTCCGTGCGCTCCCGACCAAGCAGCGACAGGCCGTCGCTTACCACCATGTGGCCGGCCTGCCGTACGCGGAGGTTGCCGCAATCGTCGGCGGGTCGACCGACGCTGCCCGACGCGCCGCCTATGACGGGATTCGCGCTCTCCGGCGCAGTTACCGCAACTCGGAATCCGACATCCTGCAGAAGGAATCCACTCATGATCAACTCCAATGACCCCGTACTCGCGCCGATCGGCGCCGATGAAGCACAGACGATGACTCGGCTTCGTGATCAACTTGAGGCAGCAGCCGAGGCGGACCGACTGCTGGATATTGCCTACCGCACAGTGGACTCGCCGGTAGGCACCCTGCTCTTGGCGGCGACCGATCAAGGTCTGGTCCGCATCGCGTACGAGCAGCAGGACCATGATCATGTGCTGCAAGGGCTCTCAGAGCTGATCAGCCCGCGCATCCTGCGTGCTCCGCGTCGCCTTGATCAGGTAGCTCGGCAACTTGCCGAATACTTCGCCGGAGAACGCCGCGACTTCGTGCTGCCGTTGGACTTCCGGCTGGCTCACGGGTTCCGGCGGGCAGTCTTGGCCCATCTGGTGTCGATCAGCTACGGGCATACCGAGAGCTACGCCGAGGTTGCTGCGGCCACCGGCCATGCCCGGGCGGTACGGGCAGTCGGCACTGCCTGTGCGACGAATCCGCTACCTGTAGTGGTGCCGTGTCATCGGGTGTTGCGCAGCGACGGGACGCTCGGCGGTTACGCCGGCGGGCTTGCAGTGAAGGCAGCTCTGCTCTCGCTTGAGGCGGGCAGGCCAATCGCCGACGATACATTGTCACGCTAAGCGCCTGGCTCGGGTGCCTTAGCGGCGCTAGTGTCTGATCGAAGCACTGGAGTGAGGCGATGGCGGAGAATCAGGGAGCACGCCGGATCCTGGTCGGGGTTACCTACGGCCAGCCGGATGTGGTGCTGCGCCATGCTGCCCGCTTCGCGCGCACCTTCGATGCCGCGCTGGTCTGTGCTCACGTCGACCCCGGACGATATGTGGTCGAAGAGCTGCCCGACGGCTCGGTCGCCTCGCTTCCGCTCGATCCGGATCTACCCGAACTGAAGGACACCGACTTTGATCAAGGTTTGGTGGCCCAGGTCCGTGCCGCGGTCGCTGACGACTCCATTGACTTGTCGTTCCGAGAACTGGCAGGCGACGTCGCATACGCGCTCACCCGACTGGCCGACATCCTCGATGTCGAGATGATCATCGTAGGTAGTCGGCGCGGTGGCGTACGGGCCGGGCTGAAACAGTTCCTCACTGGGTCAGTTGCCGCTCACCTGGCCCATCGTCAGCCTCGGCCAGTCGTCGTGATTCCGGTGGCACCGGTGGCTGAAGGCAAGCCGCTGCCCTGGGAGGAGTAAGCACCCATGACCGCCGACACCGGCGAAGCGCAGACCAGACCGTCGATCATCGGCTATGTGCTGGGTGGTCTGGCGCTCGCAGGTCTGCTTGCAATGTCGATCCTGTTTTTCGCAACCGGCCTGATGGCTCCGCTATGGGCTCTCATTGGCTTCATTGCAGTCTGGGCAATCTTGTTCCTGTTGGGCTGTATATGGATGGTCCGCCGACACCCGTGGCGCGTGGTGCTGCTCCCGATCATTGCCGCAGTCATCTTGTTTGGTGGCCTGCGCGCGGGTACGACGCTGCTCGGTTGGACGCCTTGACCCGAGCACGGCCTGCACTGCCATGATGTTTGGCATGGCTACCAGCTCTACGACAGTCGAGCAGATCGTGACGGATCGGCCCCTCGCCTGAGGGGAGTTGAGAAGTTGCCTCATGTGCTGCGGTGGCTGATCGGCCTCGCCACCTCGTTGATCGGCAATCACATTTACCTGGTCACCCTCGCTTGGGTGGCTGTGCAAACGACCACGCCAGCGAAGGTGGGCTTGATCTTGGTTGCCGGTGCGATCCCACAGGCTGCACTCATGCTTGTCGGAGGGGTGTTCGTCGATCGGATCGGGCCGAAGCTGACCATCATCGCCTCAGATGTGCTGCGGACCTTGATCATGGTGGTCTTCGCAATCGTGGTAGCCGGCGGTGAGGTCAAGCCGCTGCTGCTCGGCGCGCTGGCGGTGATGTTCGGGCTGGTGGATGGCTTCTTCCTGCCCGCTGTCAACAGTGCTCCTCGGTACCTGGTTGGGCGTGATTCGATTACTCGCGTCGTCGCCGCGAAGACGATAGTGGCGCGCGGTGCCGAGTTCGCCGGCGCCCCGCTGGGCAGCTGGCTGCTGGTCGTGGCGAGCGCCGCGGTCGCGTTCTGGGTGAACGCCTGGTTGTTCGCGGTTTCGGTCTTCCTACTGGCCATTACGCGAATGGCCATCCCTGAAGAAGATGCTTCAGACCAGGACGTGTCCGACGCCGAAGCGAGCTCGAAGGAACCTGTGCTGTCGGTGTGGGCCGACTTGAGAGCAGGCATCCAATTGATCCGTGGCTATCGGACGCTGACGACGCTACTCGTCGTGGTATTCGTCGCCGAGATCGGGTTCTCCGGGCCGATGATCGCCGGGGTACCGTTGCTGGCCAACGAGACCGGGTGGGGCGTGCGAGCCGTCGGTTGGGTTCTCGGAGGCTTCGGTTTTGGCGCGGCCGTGGGGGCCGGGTTCTTGCTGTGGCGCAAGAACGTCCGGCATACCGGGCTCGTCGCGCTTTCTGGCTTGACGGCGATGGGGCTCAGCGTCGTAGGCCTCGGTCTGTTGCCGGCACTGGGGCTACCGACATCTGCATCGTTGGTTGCTGCTGGACTCCTCGGCCTCACCTCCGGCCTAGGCGCCGGCTTCTACGGCACACTGGTCACCACCGCTGTGCTACAGCTGGCTCCGACTGGTCAGATCGGCCGCGTTATGGGTGCGCTGTCCTTCTCCAGTCTGGCCGCGGTCCCTGTCACGTACGCCATCACGGGGCTCCTGACCGACCTGTCAAACGCTCGAGTCCCCTTCCTGATTGGGGGGCTGCTGATCCTGCTTGTCGCGGCTCTGGCCTTCGCGAACCCGCAATTACGCCAGCTAACCATCGATCAGACTGCGCCCGCCGTCGCGCGCCGCTAGTGTTTACCTCCGCAGCACACGGGTACCTCAAAAGACTGGAGAGGAGGTCCTGCCCATGAACCGGGGAATTATCGGAACCATTATCGGTATCCTCGTGGTCATCATCTTGGTGATCGTGATTCTGCAGCTCACCTGAGCGCAAACCCCGGGTCGGCGAGGCGCGTAAGTAGCTGCCCGCCCGGGCCTGCCTTCCCACGCACGATCACACCCCGAGCGTCTCCACAGTTAACCCTGTGCTTCCCGGCGCTCGGGGTGTTGTGCGGCTAGGTACTGGTACGTAGACGTCAGATCTTGACTGCTCATACCGGCTCGATCCAGCAGCTCAAAGAGTTCCCGCACATTCCCTAGCAGCCGCGCCGACGTGCCGGTACGCCACGCCTGTTGCGTCGCGACTTCGAGCGGCGCAAGCGCGGCACCGGCAGATAGATCAGGCTGGAAGTCTCGCTTGAGGAATTTGCCTCGCGCGGCTTCAAGTACTCGGCTACCTGCCAGCGAGAGCTCCCAACTGTGCAGCGCTCGAGCAAGATCGAGGCCAGCGCGTTCGGCGATAACGGCCGCCTCACCGAGGGCCATCGCGGTCGCTGCGATGACGTACTGCTCACAGGCGTTCGCGATTTGCGCGCTGCCGACACCGCCCACGCGCACACAGCTGCCCAATAACTCCAAGACGGGCAGCGCCTCCCGATAGAGACCCGGCGACGCACCGACCGCAATGGAGAGTTCGCCATCAGCAGCAGCTGCCGGAGTGCCGCTCAGCGGTGCATCGACCACCCTGAGAAGGCCTGCTGTCTTCTCAAGCAGATGCCCAGCCAGATTGCGAAGGTCATCGGGAGTCGAGATAGCCCCGACCACAAGGACCGTCGGACTATGTATCCCTGCCTCCAGTCCGCTCGGTCCGCTGAGATCGGCCTCAAGATCGTCCAGCGTCCGCAGGAGCACGATGACGTACTGGCTGCGTGCGGCGAGGTCTGCCGGACTGGCCGCACGTTCGGCTCCGAGCTGCAGGAGTTGAGCGAACAGGTCAGGATCCCGGCCGTAGGTGAAGATCTGCGTCGCTGCCGGCAGCGCGCGCAACAGCCGCCGCAGGACCGGCTCGGCCAGGAATCCGTGCCCAAGCACCCCGACTGAGCGCGGAAAAGTTCGATCGCGCGCTCTCCCCGTCGGCACGCTTTTCACTCTAGCTGCCGCGGTTCAGCACCACCTGCACAAGTCGGCGCAACTCCGGTGTGAGGTCCTGCTCGGGCACCGTGAGATGCCAATCGCCATAATCGACGGTATAGACGAACCGATCTGGACTTGGTCGGGTAGACGTAATCGGCTGCATGCCGACACGCATCAGCAGATGCCGGACCTCCGGCCCTTCGGGATCAGAGTCAAGATCCAACTCCCCGACCTTGGTGGTGCCGGCAAAGCCACCACTGCGGCATACCGCAACCGTCGCTGGCTGCTCAACCGATCCGGCCTGTGCTGGCCCGGCCGGAGAATCAGATGGAACGGCGGACGAGGCCAGGCCAACGCCGGTGGCCTGGTACGCGGCGAGATCAACACCAGATTCGAGTATTCCGACCTCGAGCCATGCCGCCTGAATCTTGTCGGCGACCGACGGGTCGTTCATGAAAAGGCGACGCGCGGAGGTCACCGTAGCCAGCGCGAACGACTCAAAGCTGGACTGCGCGCTCAATTGGCCATTGACAAGCGTGTCGTACCAAACCTGGCCAGCCTTCTCCCAGCTATATCCACCAATCTCAAGCGCCGCCAGGGCGAAGGCACGGTTGGGAATTCCCGAGTTGATGTGTACGCCACCGCTATCGGCCTCGGTCTCGACATAGTCGGCCATGGAACCTACTTGCAAATCCTTGCCAATTTGCGGATCGTCGTACGCCGTTCCAGGTTCCCGCATCGAGCGGAGCGCCTTGGCATTGATCCCTGGCATGAAGAGTCCGGCGGCGATTAACCAGTCAGCCTGGGCTGCGGTTTGGCCGAGCACGCGCTGTTTGGCCATTGCGGCAAACACGTCGCTGATGCTTTCATTCAGTGCGCCCGGCTGATCCTGGTAAGCAAATCCAGCGGTGAATTGCGTGACGCCGTGCGTGAACTCATGCGCCATAACATCCATTGGCTTAGTGAAGCGTTCGAAGATCTGCCCATCCCCATCACCAAAGACGAGCTGGGTTCCGTCCCAGAAGGCGTTGTCGTAATCACGCCCGTAGTGGACCGTGATGGACACCGTGCCACCACGACCGTCAATGGACTGGCGGCCGAACTGGCTGTCGAACAGATCCCAGACTTGCCCAGACGAGTCGAACGCCTCATCCACGGCCAGGTCATCGACTGGAGGATCGCCGTCACTTCGGGCGACCTCCCCAGGCAGCACCTCGGTGTTGTTGGCAGTGTGAACTACCCGTGTTTTGGTGCCGGGCAGCGGTGGAGCCGCCATTTGACCTGGTGGCGACTCGCGTCGGGCCCGCAGGCGGTCGTCGACTTGCAGGGTGTCTCGCCCGGAGGCGGATGCATGACGAGTGCCGCCCCGCAAGGCGATGCGCTGCAGCAGATACGGGGGAACAAAGGTGCAGGACATGACGGCTCCTTGACTATGGCCTCCCACGGATAGCACAAAAATGCTGCGCGTTCTGGTCGTCGCGATGGTTTGATGAGTTCGTTGTGACCGCCTGCAGCATGCTTACAGGCAGGTTACAGTCGGTTTTACCGACCATCGGGGGAGAATTTTTGAGCTGGGTTCTTGACGGCAAGCCGTCATACGTTTCAGGCTGACTTTCGGGAATGGGCCATGTCGTTCGGGGCGGTTAGCCTGTTCCTCGGGTCGATTGACGGCGTGCAATCGGTGACAGCCACCATGCGAATGGGGCGATTCTGTGGCCAACGGGGGTCATGGACCGAGGATGAGCGTGCCTGAGTCGTACCCACCGGCGTACGCGTTGGACAGTGCGCAGAGCACCTAACGCGATTTTGGCATGTCCACTTTAGGACATGTCCTCTTCCTGCTGCCCTTTTTGCGTGACTTCACTCGTAGCGGCTGCATAGCGTCCTTCTTGAAAAGCTCGGGTTCTCGCGAGCCGGCTTTACGGCAGGCGAGACGTCAAGAAGGGAACCACTCATGCAGTGCACTCGCGGACATAGCCTCAATCGCGGACATAGCCTCAAAGGACACAGCCTCAAAGGACACAGCCTCAAGGGACATAGCCTCAAGGGACACAGCCTCAAGGGACATAGCCTCAGGGGGCACAGCCTCTAACTGACATTCGGGGACCATACGCCCAAATATCGGCACCGAATCGAGGGACATCTGCAGGTCTGTGGTCAGACCGTGCCGGTCTCGCGATCGGCGCCGCCCGATTTCCAATCCGCCCGCGGGCAGCGTGCAAATCGCGCCCAGAAGGATAGTGAAATCGTGTCAGAAGTCCGATAGTGTTTGCTTAGCAAAGCGAGCACAAGATCTTCCGCAAGGAAGCCGGGATACCTGACGTTCCCGGTGGTTGAGTTACGAGTGAGCGTGGCTCAACCAGCACAGCCCGTGTGGAACTTTTCCCCGAGGTTCCGCTCGGAGTTCCTCCCCCTGGGCGACGCCCGCGGTTCACTTAGGACCGCGGGCGTGGCTTTGCGTGTTCCCAGCTGTTGCTATTTGATCACCGTTGGTGAGTAGAGGAAGAGCATGACCGTCGGTCAGTACGGACTGCTCGCCGCGGAAAGCATCTGAGCGTACGAGCGCCGCGCCTAACTGGAGCCGCGTGGTCACTCCTAGCTCGTCCATGAGCTCGGAAATCCAGCGACGTACCGACCGCACGTTGATGTTCAACGTATTGGCGATGGCGGAGTCAGTGGAACCGGTCATCAGCAACGAGATGAGCATTTGCCGCCGTGGATCGTTTTCTCCCTTGAGGGTCGTTTGTATCGGCACGGCGGCTTCCCACACTGCCTCAAAGAGCCACTGGAGTGCTTCTACCAAAAGGGTGTTGCGCACGATGGAGGCACGGAGGTCATGTCCCGGGGCATAGGAACGCATCGATGGTATGAGTGCGGTATGCCCATCGATGATGATCAATTTCATGGGTACCGGTGAGGTGCGCGACT
>JAICEV010000083.1 GCA_025923975.1 Propionibacteriaceae bacterium | reverse complement strand
GGCCATCGACGCGGCGAGTTGACGGCCCCAGGCTCGCGCCCGATCAATTTCACCGTCGAGCAGCGGGCCGTCGACATCATCGACATAGAAGCTCTCCGCTTTCGCAGCCGATTCGTAGCCATGGTGGTGAGCGGCCTTAGCGGCGCTTTTGGCGGCTGATCCGGGCAGGTGGCGCATGCTTTTGATCTTCGTGTCGAATGTGGCCATCTTTTCGGTGTGTTGGCCAGACGGCAGTGCCGCCATCCACTCACGTAAGCCAAACTCTTGCTCGCCTTCGGACGCGCCTTTGCTGATGGCGTCTGCGCGGGTGTTCTCCCGGCTCATCGAGAACGCGTGGGTGGGACCGCCCGCCACGATCAGCGCTACCTCGGGATCGGGTGCGGCTGGCGCATCTGCCACCTCAGCTAGCTGCACATCAACCGATTCGCTGAGTCCTGTCGCCACGGCCCGGGCAATCTGCTCGGTGTTGCCGAACATCGACTCATAAACCACAAGCGCTTTCATGCTGCCCTCCTGGTCATGACTAGGCGCGCACTGATGCCTGGTCTGGCGCGGCGACGGATGGGGGTGGCTCCTGGCTGAGCTGCTGTGGGGTCGATGGCATGACCGGCTGGCCACCCTCAGGTTCCTGACCGCCCTGGTCCAGCCGGAACGGAGGATACTGATCGGTCATCAGGCCGGCGTACGCCGCCACCCGCCACGCCCAGCGGTTCATGCCGAGCACGAAGTTATATATGGACTGCGGATAGCGGCCGGTAAACAGCAGGACGATCGCCGCGAAGAGCACCAGCAGCCCAACCAAGCCGCTGCGCCAGACCCACACCGGAGCTTGGTCAGCGGTGGCTACCTCGCTGACCACGTACAAGCCACCACCAAAGAAGAAACTCATGATCAGATAGTGGGGAATCGCCAGCAGCCACCACTTCACCAGCACCAACCCGCGCGACAGTTGCTCGGGATAGTCGATCTCAAGGTGGGCCGGATAGTCCGGTACGTCCTGCAAGGTGAATGGCGGATACCGATCGGTTCCGAGCGCGCTGTAGGCGTAATAGCCCACTCGCCAACTCCATCTCATGACTCCTACGTTGAAGTCAAAGATGGCGCGTGGGTAGCGACCGGTGAACAAGATCGCGAAGAACGCGATGACACTGAGCACAAAGAACGCCAGCCACAAGAACGCCAAGATCACATAGTGTGGTATCGCCAGCAGCCACTTCACCAACCACAACCCGCGACTGAGTTTGGTGTCTAGCTGCGCGTTGACCTTGACAGGATAAGTCGAGTTGGTCATGACAAATTTCGCCTCCTTGATGTCCACCCTCGCCAGCTTTGGTAGGGGTTGCCAGTGGCGTAGGTCGCAATAGGAAGTGACAAAGGGCCCGATGAGCGGCCGGCCGATCTGGGTCTTCTGACCCTGGCGGGCGACCGGTTGAAGAGATGCGATTGGAGAAAGGCCTTACGGAGGTGTGTTATGAACGCCTTGCTGGCGCCTCGCCGGCGAATCATATGGGTTACCTGGCTTATCGCGGCCCTGCTCTTCCTTGCCATCGGCAATGGCCTTATTTACGGCCTGACGATTCCCTTGACCGCCGGTCTGCTCGTGCTCCTTGCGCCGGGGCTGGTGCCGAATGCTGGCCGGCATGTTGATGGTCAGGACATTGGTGCAGTCCTTCTGCTGTACGTCGGTGTTGTCGGCGCTCTCTATCTGGCGTTCCAGGTGTTCACAGTGGACCGGACGCTGGGCTTGTTTCTCTGCTACGCCGCAGGCCTCATCTTGGGTGTCGTCGGGCCGGTGATCTACACCGTGTGGATGCGTGGGCGGCCTCTAGCTGATCTTGGCCTGACCACGAAGAACTGGCGACAGGCGGTCGGTTTGGGACTCGTTCTCGGCCTGATCCAGTTCTTCCTTACGCTGTATGGCTACGACCTTCCGGCGCCTGTTGATTGGGTGCCACTACTCACCATGTCGCTGATGGTCGGCCTCTTCGAGGCGATCTTCTTCCGCGGCTTTGTCCAGACCCGACTCAGCGCCAGCTTCGGCACTATCCCAGGCGTCGTCGCCGCGGCGGCACTGTACGCGCTTTACCACGTCGGCTACGGCATGGGGATGCGAGAGATGGCGTTCCTGTTCGGGCTCGGTCTGGTGTACGGCATCGCGTACGCCTGCGTGAACAATGTGCTGGTTCTGTGGCCGGTGCTGATACCTCTTGGTTCGTTTTACAACAACCTGCAATCCGGCGGCTTTGAGCTGCCCTGGGCTGCCATCGCAGGATTCGTCGACGTTATGGGGATCATGTTTGCTGCCATCTGGATCGCGCACCGTCGCGAGCGTCGAGCAGTCAAGTCAACGGCTGCCGAAACCTCCAACACCGCCGCCCCGGTGTGACCGTGGCGCACCGATGTGAGCGGTGGCACCAAATTCGCTGGAGACTTCACTCTTGAAGAACTTGTGGTCCTCGGATCGGGCGTAGACGGAGTGATGAGGCCGCATCTAGGGTGAACTTTCCAGGGCAGCAGGTTCGGATATCGGCCGGAAGACCTGAAGCCTAGGACGTATGACCCTGTTCTGATCATCTTGCCGGGCTTCACGGTAGTGGCATGGCAGACATCGAACGACAGTCCAACCGTTTGAGTCTCTGCGCCGCAGCCTTGACCGCCGTCTTGGCAGTCGTCTCCCTGGCCATGGCGGTCACGACGCTTCCGCGCTCGGGGCCATACTGCCAAAGCGGCTGTGTCGGGTATCCCTACACCGACGCCGCCGCTTACGTGCCCAGGGATTACCTCTGGATGTATCCAGCGATAGTGCTCACCTTACTTGCGCTGGTGCTCGTGGAGTGCATTCACTCTCAGGCGCCACCAAGTCGAGAGTTGCTGAGCCGGATCGGTGTCGCCTTCACGATCATGGGTGTAGCGATCCTGGTGGTGGACTACGCGATTCAGCTCACTTTTCTCCAACCAGCATTGCTGATCGGTGAGACCGAGGGCCTGTCTCCTTGGACCCAGTACAACCCGCACGGAATATTCATCGCCCTTGAGAACGTCGGGTATGCGGTGTTCAACGTTGCTTTCGTCTTTATCGGCGTTGCGATGCTGCGAATGCCGACGCGGCTCCGGCGCGCTGCCGGTTGGATCTTCACTCTCGGGGGTGCACTGACGTTAGTGCTGCTGGTGTTCTACGCCGCCTTCTACCGGGTGCGTCTGGATTACCGGTTCGAGGTCACCGCAATACTCATCACCTGGCTGGTGTTGATTGTCGCGCCCGTGTTGTTGACCATCGCGTTCCTGAGGAGGGAACCGGTCACTGACCCGCGGCCCAGACGTCTTGAGAGCTCCAGATCGTGATCTCATTGCCGATATCCAAGACGCCGAGCCGCCGCCGCGCCGGGCCGGCCCTGCTGCTCTGGTTGTCTGGGGTCATCGCTGCGCGGCTGAGGCCGCACGTCGCCGTACGACTTGCCGACATCCGTGCCCTCTTGGAATCCGGTGCTTGATGTTGATATTCGACGCTCATTCCAAAGGATCGCGGCAATCGTGATCTTGGTCCGGTTCCCTGAAATGAAGGAGGGTTCACAACAATGACTGCCGTTGGATCCGACACGTGGCCGGGCGCCAAGACGACTCCTGCCGGTCCGACGAAAGCGCGAGCCATGAGAGTCGTGATCTCGATCTTCGGCATTCTCGCCGGCTTGGCTGCCATCGAACATGGAATTGGCGAGATCAGCCAGGGATCGACTCGACCCGCCGGCTTACTGATTCAGTCGTGGCCCGATATAGAAGCTTTCGCCATTCTTGCCGGTGAACCGGCGCTCACTGTGCTGCCGAACTTGCTCCTTAGCGGCGTACTGACCGTGATCATTGCGCTGGCGTTGGCTGTCTGGTCGGTGGCATTTGTGCAGCGACGCGTTGGTGGCCTGGTGTTGATCTTGCTCTCGGTCGTGCTGCTGCTGGTTGGTGGCGGCCTCGGTCCGCCAGCCCTTGGATTGATCTTGGGTGTCGCCGCCCTCGGGATGCATTCGGTGCCACGCCGTGCGAGTCGGCGCTCTTTGTTGCCTTTGGCACCAGCATGGCCGTGGATCCTGGCGGTGGGTGTCGTAGGTTACCTCGCCCTGTTCCCTGGATCCGTACTCCTGCATTACTTCGCTGGAGTCGCCAGCGAAACCCTGGTGTACGCGCTCATGATCATCTCCTTCGCTGCGTTGATCTTGTCGCTGGTCGCTGCCCGGGCCGCCGATCAGAAGATCGGGCAAGACCTGGAAGGCGGCGACAGCCTCGCCGATGCCCCGTGAAGAATCACCCGACCATGGCAGCCACCGGGCCTTCGGCTATTGCGGACCAAAGCGCTTCACGCCTTCTGACCGTATGGTCCGCGTGGGGGACCGTCATTCTCGGCATTGCCTACTCCGTCGCGGTCCTTGGTGCGGGCGCCGCCAGCGGAGAATTCCAAGACCCCTATTGGGCCGTCGCCGAGATTTTGGCCTTGCTCGGCGCGCCGATCATGGTCGGCCTGACCGCTGCAATCCACTACTGCACCCCAGTCGGCCGGAGAGCCTTCAGTCTCATGGCGTTCGGCTGGATGCTGATCACAGCTGGCCTCACCTCAACTGTCCATTTGATCGAGCTCACAGTCGCGCGCCGGCCGGACATCGTAAGCAGCCCCGAATACCACAGCCTGTACGCATTTCAGTGGCCGTCGTTGCTGAACGCCATGGAGATCTGTGCATGGAACCTGTTCCTCGGCCTGTCCTTGCTGTTCCTGGCTTTCGCCTTTCCCGGCGGCGGAAAGCAGCGAACCGTGCGGCAGCTGTTGATCGCAAGCGGCGTACTGGTCATCGCAGGCCTCATCGGCCCCGCGGTCGGGGACATGCGATGGAGGCTGATCGGCGTCTTCGGCTACGGGATCGTCTTTCCGATCGCGTGCATCATGATCGGTTTGGTATTCAAGCGCCCTCCGGAAAGAGCCGAAGTGCAAGACGGCGGCACTGCCGCCAATCTTCAAAAAGGAAAGGAACATCATGGGTAGCAGGAGAAGAACAGCGGCTGTGGCACGTACAGAAAGCCCAGCGGCGGTGTTGCCTGAGATCAAGGTGAAGGGTGTCGCGGTGGGTGGCCTAGCGTTGCGGGCGATAGCCATGGGTGCGCTCGCTGCGGGCAGCGCGGCCGTTGGCGCATTGGCTGTCGGGGCAGTTGTTGTCGGACGGCTCAAGGTCGGCAAGGCCGAAGCCAAGAAGCTCACAGTCGGCCGCCTCGAGGTCGGCGAACTTCTGATCGGAGGAACGCCGGTGAACGCCCAGGACATTGCACCTATGACTAGCAGCAGCTGAGCGAGAGTGAGGGTCGCCTGATGTGTCGCCGCTGAGGCAGGCACGTAGCGTGTGGATCATGCCTCCACACTGCGACTCATTGGATGGACCTGTCGTGACTGCCGCGCGTCAAGCACTGGACGCCGGCAATGTCGATGTGGTGTTGCCCTTCGTCCCTGAACAGGGTGAAACGGAGGTGAAAGATGTGTTTCAAAGCACTCTCCGAGTCCGCGAGTTCGGTGACGAAGCGCGAGAGGTCGCGGACCGGCTGTTCTTCGAAACCGTCGTACGCGTCCACCGGGCCGGGGAGGGTGCACCATACACCGGCCTGAAACCCGCCGGGCTGTCCTTCGGACCGGTGATCCCATTAGCCGAAACCGCCGTGGAGACTGGCACCACCGAGGCGGTTTCAGACTTCCTGAGTGATGAGCTCAAGGGGCAGTTGAGGCGCCGACTTGATGAAGTCAACAGGCTGGCAGCCGGGAAAGGACGATCGGTACAGGATGCCCGGCGCTACGTAGAGGCCATGCTGGGATTCGAGGTGTACTGCCATCGGCTCTTTCAGATGCTGCAGGCACCGGCCCACCACGGGCACGGCGGCGCTCAAAGTGCATCTGTCGAGTAGCGTGCGGCGACCGCGCTCGGGTGCCCCTGGGCGGAGAACATTCAGTCAGGCACCAGGACGGGCTCTGCATCGATCTTGATGTCGATAGTTGGCGGTTCCCGCAGCGTGTTGTGCACCGTGCAGTGGGAGACGACCGCATGCAATCGCTTCACCAGTCCGACCGGCAAGCCCGCGGGCACGATCACCCGCAGATTGATAGCGGCGACGCGAGCCGGCGGTCGGTTTGTCTTGCGGTATTCGGCGTGTACTGCCAGGCCCGTACGGCTCACGCCCTGACGCTCGAGGTATTGCCCCGCGAAGTATAGGCCACGCAGGTCGTCAGCGAAATGACGAACAGCTCGACCGGACTAGGAGCCTCGTCAGTTCCACCATCGGCTAACGGCTGGTCGACTCGGACCTCGTGGCCGCGCACAGTCGCGACGTACTTCGTGCCGGCGCTGTGCTTCACTACGACAGTGGTCGCCGACCCGTCCTCGGGGCGGGACGCTTGCGGCCGTCGTGCGGATCCGGTTGGGCTAGTCATTGTCGATTGCTATCGGGTTTGGTCAGTCAGTGGGTGATCTCGGCGATGAGGTCGTGTTCGTCGAACGGGACGTCGAGTCCGCGGCGTCGCAGCTGCCGGCGCAGCGCAGCGACGAACATTCCTTGACCCGGTCGCGCGTGAGCGACGATGACGCGACGATTGAAGTCATCAGTGTTCAGCTGGGCGGGGTCACAGCCTGCGAGGGTGTCCAGCACCCCCTTGAGATCCAACGTGGTGCGCACCCCACATGACGGCGAGCCGCCGACGCCGACAACTGCCTGTACGGACTGGCCGGACCGGACGTAGTCACCAATATCGCGTGCGACCTGGCCCGCGAGGCGGCGGTAGGCCAAACGTGTGTAGAGCAAGAACAGCCAGCTGGCCGGGCGGCGCAGCCGACGAAACCTCGTCTGGTCAGCCCCGTAAGCAGGCATCGTGTACCGCTTGTCCACCCCACCCCACGCGCGCTGCTCTGGGCAGGGCATCTGGACGATGCCCACCCCGGCGCGTTGCAACCTCGCCACCACCTCGGCCACCGCTCCGGGTCGCGTGGCGCCGCCCTGGTAACGCACGTTCTGATTCAGCATGCAGTGCGACACGAACACCACCTGACCCGAACGTGCGTCGTTCAGGACTCGACGTAGAACCTCCCGCTTCATCAGCATCGCCGCCTCCAGGCCACAGTGGACTGCTGGTCCATCTCCAGTTGACCGCGCTCGCCCGACCGGGTCACGTGCCGGACGACACACGGCTGGCGGACCAAGGTCCCGAACTCGACGGATCACCGCCAAGCCCGTGAACGAGCCAGTAGGCCGCGCAGAGTGGCGGCTACCTGCACGACTCATCGAGCCGGCTCATTTTGATCAGTCGGATGTCAATCATTCGGCTTACGTGATTGAGGACCATGGTCCCTGCCCTGCCCCTTGGGTAAGCGGGCAGTCTGGAATTCGGAGGTGGTCGATATGACGAAATCATTAGTCGTCAAGCTGTTCTGGGGCAGCCTCATCGGGCTGGTTGCAGGACTCATTCTGATGGGCATCACATTCGCCTTGGCGATCAACAACGACATCTTCATCATGAGCGGACCGGATGTCACCGGGATCAAGTCCGGCGTCCTGCCGTGGATCCTGATCGGCCTGTGTGCGTTGGCGATGTTGCTCTTGCTGTTTGCCGCAGTGGTGCACTTCGTGGCTTGGATCGGTGCCGTGCTCAACACAGCACAGCTGCCAGACAAGACCTGGTTCGTTGTACTGCTTGTGGTGGGTTTATTGGGCCTGGTCTTTATAGCCACGGTGGCCTACGTGATCGCGGGCCCGGACGGGGTCAAAGCCAAGGAGGAGGCGAGTGCACTGCCGCAGGCTGGCCCGGTTTCACCGCAGGTGCGTCCGTCGACCATCACCGGGCCGAACCAGCACGTCGGATGATCCCCAGGCTCTCAAGGGTCGTCGATAAGCAGCAGTCGGCCGACTCGGAGCCGGGCCTTGCTCGGCGGTTTGGCTTCGTGAGCGCGGTGACCTTCACGCTCTCGATGTTGGCCCTGGACGTGACTGAGACCGTTGCGGTAGTCCGCAAGATCGGCAACGACCCGCTCAGCGTAGGAGTCAGTATCCTCATCCCACTTGCCTTTGTCGCGATGCTCGCCGCAATCCATACCTCGACCCCTGTGTCGAGGCGGCTGTGGACTCTGCTCGGCCTGGTCTTCGGATCCATCTGGACGGCGGTGTCTGTCCCCAACTACTTCCTGCAGCTCACCGTGGTGCGCTGGGGTGGTGATTCTGTGGCGAGCTTCGCCGACCTGCGAGCGGCTCCCCTCCGTTAGGGGATCTGGATGTGCTTGCAGCTAGTCGCGGAAGTACATCATTCACGGACTCCAGGCCGGTATGTGACGTGCACGCTCCGCCCGAACCTTTATGCCGCGCAGCATTCCACGCTCCATCAAAAAGGTGCCAACCAGCCAGAATCGATCCGACAACGAACCTGCCAGCCCGCGACGCGGCTCGCTGCGGTGCCGGTCCAGTAACCGAGTCATCCCGCTGGCCGATGGTTCCAACACAAATGACCAGATGGCGCGCTGCGGACTCTCCGGCGGTTTTCGTTCCAGTACGACCGCCCGATCTGGGAGAACCTCGCGTACCAACCAGAATTGACCGGGAAGCCGGCCGAGGTACCGTTCCGGAGTCATCCAGATTCGATCCCCCCGCTTTAGCGTCTGCAGGCTGGGATCAATCCGATCAAGATTGACGATGTCGGCACCAAGCAGTCGCTCGATGGCGGTGTAGGTATAGAAGCCGCCCCGCCCACGCCCAATCTGTACCAGCCAGGGCCACACCTGGTGCGGAGGTGCCGCAATGGTGATCGCATACGTTGTGATGCGACCCTCGGGCAGGAACTCGTCCCCCGGAAGCTCGGCAACACGTTCAGGCGGTCGTTCCCCAGCATTTGCTCATCCGGATCAGTTGCCAGCCAGCCCAGCCGAGACAACCAGCAGCAACCGCAGCACCAGTCGCGCTTACCGTGCGCCGCATGATGAACCTGTCTGATTGACGATGAGACACGAAGTCACGACGATCCATGCTATGAAGCCACCAACCAAGTTCCGGCGGCAGGGGATAGCCGCCGCGGCAGGAGCCGCACTGTTCAGTCTTGGCGTACGCGAAGCCGTGCGGCTCGGTAACGCCGATCTTGAGTTGGCTCGCAGCAGATCCCGTCAGCTCGGCGCAACGCGCATCGTGGCCGGTCTCGTGCTTCTCATCCGACCGCAACTTCTCACCGGCGCCCTTGGTCTGTCTGATGCCGGTGAGACTGGCTGGTGGCTCTCGCGGTTGCTCGCCGTCCGGGAACTGGGGGTGGGAACCGGTGCGGCCGCTGCGTCACGTTCCACTGCTGACCCGTGGCCCTGGCTCATGACGGTGTCGGCGATCGACGGTGCTGAAGCGCTTGTGCTTCTCACTGCGCTGCGCAGGAAGGTCGTTGATCGGCCAGGCGGCTGGGCGTTCGTTGCCGCAGATCTCGGTAGCGCGGCGGCATTGATCACGCGCCTCGCCCACCTTCGGCGGTTGACAACTCGAGGCGCCGACTGACAAGTCGATGCCCTCCGTCCCATACTTGCCAGAACCGTGACCACTGCGCGTAGCCAACCGGCCCGCACCGATCATCCGACCGGACTGGTGACTGCACATCTTGATCGTTGAAGTGCCGTTGCTGCTGCGGACCTTGTGGTGGTATCGCCGCGGCGGACCTGTGGTGGCCGTTGCTCTGACCGGAGTCTGGCATTCTTCGCTTACTTCTGCGTCTCGATGACATTTGCCACCGCCGAGAATCGGCTGTTCCCCCTCTACGTTGCTGCAGCGAGTCTGGCCGGTTTCGCGCTGGTCGTTGTGGCACGCAGGATCCTGCTGCGAAGATCAGGTTGATGATCACCTCTGGACCAAGCAGAACGATGATCACCGGAAACGATCGAGCCGGTCCGAAGGCTCCTTCCTCCCAATCGCTCCCTGCTTCATCTGGGCGACGTGACCGAGGGAACGTCGTCGCCGCCTCGGGGTGCCAGGATCTCAGTCACACCCTGACCGGTGCGCAGCATTGACTCGCGCTCGATGATGACGATGATCACGGCAACGCCTGCAAACAGGTAGTTCTCCCAGGGCTGCGCCTCGGGCCAGATCGGCAGGTTCATCTGGTAGTGGAACAGGATGGGGATAAGGATGCTGCCCCGCGCAGCGTTGAACATCGGAGTGACGATCACGCTCAGGGCCAAGACGCCGACGACGTAGGGACCGAACGACCACGCGCTCTGCGGAGTGCCGCCCAGAACAAATGCCGGCAGATGCCACACACCCCAGATGGTTCCAAGGATCAGGGAGGCCCAGAGAGGGGCGAATCGACGCTGTAACAGTGGCAGCGCGACGCCCCGCCAGCCGAATTCCTCTCCAAGCGGCCCAATGAACAAAGTGATCGCCAACACTGGCAGCAGCGCGTACCAGGGGGTGAACGGGAGCGGATCGCCGATCGTGCCGTTGATGGCGGCGCCCAGGTACTTCACGGCCGGTATCCCGATAAGCAAGAAAGCCCACCAACCCAGTGGCATCCGCCACAGGACAAGTCGACGGAAGAAGCGCGCCAGGCCTTTGGCTCCGTAGTGCCACCAAACCAGCAGGATGGCTGCAGTGCCAGGCGCGTACACGGCCAGAATGAAGAGCGGATTCGTGCCGCTCACCGGGCCAAACACCGCCTCAACCTGGCTCGTGAAGAGGATCATCAGCGCAAGCAGGCCCCAGGCGAGGCCGAAGGCGATTGCCAAGAATGGCCCGAGAGATCGCATTGACATTTCGCCGTGCCGGTTCACGCTGTCACCTGAATGCCGGGGAATGGTAGTCATGTTGCCTCCAAAGAAGGACTCCATCTTGACGCTATGAGGAATTGGCATGGCGAGTCAGAGACCTTGGTCCTTGGCGCGGGCACACAAAGCCCACAAGCGGCATTTCGGCGAGTGATTGAGGACCATCGTCCCTGCCCTTCGGAAAGGGAAGCGGGCAGTCTGGGAATTCGGAGGTGGTTGATATGACCAAATCGTTAGTCGTCAAGCTGTTCTGGGGCAGCATCATCG
>JAICEV010000082.1 GCA_025923975.1 Propionibacteriaceae bacterium | reverse complement strand
TGCACTGCGACCACGGCTTGCACGATGCGCTTGAGCAGTGTCACTAGCGAGATCGTAGGCACCCGCATGCCGCCAATTTACGCTGGCGACAGGTGGATCCGCCGGGGGTCAGGCGGTCAGATGCGATGTCGTTGCTGACGTCTAGGGTGGGCTGGGTTATGACGGAACTCTGTAGGAGCCGAGCGGGCTCCTGCTTCAGCGACGAGTGGCGATGACAAGTACGACTCAGGCCAGACCGACTCGATTGACTGCCGAACAGCTGCTGGAGAGACTGAATCCACCGCAGCGGGAGGCGGTGCTCCATGAGGGCGGCCCGGTTCTCGTGGTGGCCGGTGCAGGTTCGGGCAAGACCCGAGTGTTGACCCGCCGGATCTGCCATCTGGTGACCCAGCGTCGGGTACATCCGGCCTCGATCCTGGCCATTACCTTCACCAACAAGGCCGCGGCTGAGATGCGTGGCCGGGTGATGGCCCTGGTGGGCAACCGGGCCAAGCTGATGTGGGTCTCGACCTTCCACTCTGCCTGCGTTCGCATCCTGCGATCAGAGATCGGCCGGTTCAACATGTCTCGGACCTTCTCGATCTATGACGATGCCGACTCCAAGCGGTTGATGCAGCTAGTGGCTCACGATCTTGATCTTGATCCGAAGCGGTTCCCGGTACGCGCAATCATGAACTGGGTGTCGGCCTGCAAGAACGAGCTTGTCGATCATGAGTCGGCAAGCGCCCGCGCGCACTCGCCAATGGAGGAGAGCTACGCCGAGGCGTACCGGGAATACCAGCGGCGACTGATCGCCGCCAACGCCTTGGACTTCGACGACCTGATCATGACGACCGTGCATCTGTTCCAGGCCTTTCCCGATCTTCGCGAGCAGTATCGACGGCGCTTCCGGCATGTACTAGTCGATGAGTATCAAGACACTGATCACGCCCAATACGTGCTGATCCGGGAGCTTTGTGCGCCGGATCCGCACCCTGACGCCAACGTGGTGGCGATCGAACCACCGGAGCTCATGGTGGTGGGGGACTCCGACCAGTCGATTTATGCCTTTCGTGGTGCAACCATCCGCAACATCAACGACTTCGAGTCCGACTTCCCGGGCGCGCGGGTGATCCTGCTCGAGCAGAACTACCGATCGACGCAGACCATCCTGCGAGCTGCCAACGCAGTGATCACGCGCAATGAGAACAGGAAGCCGAAGAACCTCTGGACCGACGCCGGCGATGGTGAGCAAGTCATCGGCTATGTCGCTGACACCGAGCACGACGAGGCGCAGTTCGTTGCCGCCGAGATCAAAAGGCTTCGCGACGACGGGGGACATCGTTACGGCGATACCGCTGTGTTCTACCGAACCAACGCTCAGTCCCGAGCCTTTGAGGAGGCATTCATCCGGGTCGGAATGCCCTACAAGGTGGTTGGTGGGGTTCGGTTCTACGAGCGGCGTGAGGTGCGCGACGCCATCGCCTATCTGCGTGCCATCGCCAACCGGGCCGACGACGTCTCGCTCCGCCGCATCCTGAATGTTCCGAAGCGGGGCATCGGTGATCGCGCGGAAGCCGCGGTGGCAGACCTGGCGGCTCGGCAGGGCATCAGCTTCGGTGATGCGTTACGCCGAATTGACGAGATTCCGGGCCTGGCGTCTCGCTCCGCGAATCAGCTGAAGGTATTCGCCCGGTTCCTTGACGACCACGAGGCCATGGTGGCCGGGGGCATGCCAGCCGACGCCATCTTGACCAGCGTGTTGGACCGATCGGGCTATTTGGCCGAGCTGCACGGCTCGACTGATCCGCAAGACGAGACTCGGCTGGAGAACCTGAAAGAGCTGATCACGGTCGCACGGGAGTTCGTGACCGGCGTCGCAACTCTGAGCGTGCCGGAAGAGGAGCTGGACGAGTTTGGGCTGCCGGGGGACCCCAATGCGCCATCGGAGGGGGAGCTCGCTGCCGCCCTCGACCCCGAGGCCGATCTGGCGGCAGGGGCGGCAGAACCTGATGCGTCGCTGGGTGCCTTCCTAGAGCGAGTAGCTTTGGTCGCCGACTCCGACCAGATTCCCGACGCTCCGGATGAGGCAGACACTGGCGTCGTCACCTTGATGACCCTGCACACCGCAAAAGGCCTCGAGTTCGACACAGTCTTCCTCACAGGATGTGAGGACGGCGTATTCCCACATCAACGGGCGATTGCGGAGCGCACCGGCAATGAGCTGGCGGAGGAACGGCGGCTCGCGTACGTCGGCATCACCCGCGCCCGCAAGCGGCTCTACATCTCTCGGGCGATCGCCCGGTCGTCCTGGGGCTCGCCCCAGCACAATCCGCCGAGCCGGTTCCTCAACGAGGTACCGAGCAAGCTTGTCGATTGGCGGCGTACGGAAGCCGCGGTCACCAGCTGGCGGAACACGTCCGCGACCGCTACCCAGACCTGGCGGAATGCCGTCGGGTACGGCGCGAAGCCGATTGTCCGCGAGTTCCCATTGCTGGCAGCTGGAGACAGAGTGCTGCACACCACGTTCGGCATGGGCACGGTAGTCGCAACCTCCGGCGAAGGCGACAAAGCTATGGCGGATGTGGACTTCGGGTCCTCAGGACTCAAGCGGCTGTCCTTGCGGTATGCGCCGCTGGAGAAGCTCTAACAACTGGAGAAGCTCTAACAAACAGCCCTCGAATAGTGCGTCTAAGGACGTACGCCGTGGGCGCGGAGCCAGGGGACTGGGTCGACGGCGCTGTAAACGTCACCTGGTTTGACGCCCGCGGGATAGACCTCGAGGTGAACGTGCGCCCCAAAGGTCCTTCCGGTCATCCCAATTGCGCCGACGATCTGGCATGCCGACACCGTCTGGCCGACGCTGACTGAGACCGATGACATGTGAGCCATCAGTGTGTGGGTGCCATTCGGGTATTTGATCGCGACATAGGTGCCGGCCCAACCACTGGCGGGTCCGATTCCGGCGTTTGTCACGATCCCAGCCGCTGGAGCGCGTAGCGGGGTTCCGACCGGAGAGGAGAAGTCCAAGCCGGTGTGGTAGCGCGACCAGGGACCGGTCTGGCCGAAGCCAGCAGCAATTCGGTAACCGCTCCTGACCGGCAGGCAAGCCTTGCCACCTGAGCTGGAGTCGGCCAGTGGTCCCTGGCGGTCGCTCCGCTTGGCCTGTCCACGTGCGATCAAGATCGCCTGCCGACGCGTCGCGTCCGAAACGGCCTCCAGAGCCTTGTCGCGCACCTTTGCAGACTTGTCCATGGAGGCCTCTAATACCTCCGAATCGATCTTGCTGAGCTCCTCGGCCCTTTGGTCAGCGAGGCTCTTGACCTTGGCGGGATCCAGCCGCGGCCGCTCGGCTCCGCGGCTCGTTTCTTTCGCGAGCTCCTTTGTGGCCCCCGTTGCCGCCCAGGTGGTGTGCTGTGCTGCACCCGTCAGGGCCACTGATCCAGCGACGCCAAGTCCCAGCAGGGACACCGCAAGCGCTGCAACTCCGTGGCGCAGCCAGCTTTTCCGGTCCTCTTTGAGGTCCTCGATCAAGGCGCGACGCGCGCGCGTAAGCTCCGACGACGAGCTGGGCACTCCAAATCTCCTCGTACGACGACAGGTTCCCCGAGTCCTGCCTCTGCCGCAGCACAAGTGGGTGATCGTCTGCTGCTGGAGGCCCGCGTTTTGAGTTCAAACGGTGGACGCTTCGGCAACAATAACGGATTAGTAACGGGGCGCAAGTCAATCTCGTCAACTTGCGGCGTGTCTTTTTGCGGATGTAACTCAGATCGCCCATCTTCGTCAGAGCTGCACCGACGCTGAATCTGTGATTCCCGACGCTGGCAGCTCAGTGTGTGTTTACGCCATTGGCTTTGAGCCATGGCTGCGGGTTGATTGCCTTGTACACGTCGCCGTACTTGACCCCAGCGGGATAGAGCTCGAAGTGCAAGTGGGCGCCGAAAGCTCGCCCGGTCTGGCCGACACGGCCGATGATCTGTCCAGCCTGCACGGCCTCGCCTGACCTTACGGCCATGGAGGACATGTGCGAGTACATCGTGGCTTTGCCGTCCGCATGCTTGATGGCGACATGGTTGCCGGCCCAGTTGCCGGAGTTGCCGGCGTAGAGCACAACGCCTGATTTGACGGTGCGTATCGGGGTGCCGTGACCGGCGCGGAAATCAATCCCGGTGTGGTAACGCGACCAGCTGCCGTACTCGCCGAAATGGGCACCAATAACAGCTCCCGGCACCGGTGATGCCGCTCCGCCCGTTCCGCCGCCACCGGAGCTGCCACCACTCCGGCCGGAGTCCCCACCACTCCGGCCGGAGTCCCCACCACTGGAACCGCTCTCGCTGCCTCCGCGGTCGGCCGTGGACGATGCCACCTCATCACTCGGTGTACGTTCCACCGTCCGCCGCTTTTGCGCCGCGGCCACTCGGGCAGCGACTGCCCTACGCAGGTTCTCGGCCGCTATTCGCGCTGCTGCTTCTCGACTAGCCTGGCCCACCGCCGTGAGTTCCTTCTGCCGCGCGTCGCTGCTAGCCGCCTCCGCCGCCCGGCTCATCTCGTCTGCGGTTTTGGCCAAGAGCTCATCTCTCTGGGCGGCCTGCTCTTTCACGATGGCGTCCCTGAGAGCGGCACTCCGGGCGGGGCGATCGGTTGTCGGTGTTGCCGGTCTCGCGAAAACCGGAGACGTTGCCTTGGGCTTGTTCGACTGTTCGTCGGCCGCCTGCTCGATCGGCACAACGACTCTAGCCGAAGTTTCAGGTAGATCCGACAACTGGTGATCAGTCGTCTGGGCCTCCGTCGTAAGGCCAACTGCGCCTGCGACGACGAGCCCTAAGGCCGAGATACTCAACGCAGCGAATCCATGCCAGAGCCAGCCCCTGCCTGCATCTGGCTCAGCTCTAGCGCTGACGTCTGGATTTTCCTCGCGTTCGGTTCGCTGTTCCCCGGACAGCTCCCTCGCCCCTTATGTATCGGCGCTGGCACGCGATCGAGCTTCCATCCGATCCGGCATCCAGGAGATCCAAAACCGTCCTGGACCGTGCGCCAACTGCTTGTCTGAATCCTCTAATTCCGTTCTTGACTGGACCCCCGAAGTAGGCCAGACAACTCAAGCAAGATAACAAACAGGTTACGGAACCTCAACGGTCTGCCGAGATTTTGTCGGGCCTAAGAGTTAAGCCGAGCTGCGGCCCTCGCCGTGATCATGCTCTCGCAATGCTTCCGCGATGGTAAATGCGATTCGTCCATTGTTGGGCATCGAGAGATGACCGACGCCGCGTACCGCGATGTTCTGTACGTCGAGGTCAGGATGGTCGAGGCGGGCGTTGCGGCTCGGCACGATCAGAGGGTCGATGTCGCTGTGGAACGCGATGAATCGGGTGCGGCAGCCCGGTGCCGGATCCGCCAGCTCCTGGATCACTGAGGAACTCGGGGTGAGCTGTCGGACGAGCGGCAGCGGAGCAGCCCACGCTAGCTGAGTGCCCTGATGCGGCGTCGCGAGTGTTACCAGCGTGCGTACCCGACTGTCGCCCCCGAGGCGCTGCACGTAATAGCGGGCGATCAGCCCACCGAGACTGTGCCCGATGACGTGGATGCGTTCGTAGCCGGTTACTGCCGACAGCGTCTCGATGCGCTCGCCTAACCGTTTGGCTGCGCGAGGGATGTGCTGGGTGAGCATGCCGTAGTCATATGCCGACAGCGCCTGGAAGCCCCGGCGCCGGAGCGCACGTTCCATGACGGTGAAGATCGCGTGGTTCTCGATGATCCCGTGCACCAGCAGGATTGGTGTTTCGGCCGCGTCCACGCCGTGATGGAAAAGCCCACGTTGTTCCGGACTGAGGCCGCTGAAATTGTGACGCCGACTCCTATCGGTG
Organism: Propionibacteriaceae bacterium; assembly: GCA_025923975.1. Lineage (GTDB taxonomy): Bacteria > Actinomycetota > Actinomycetes > Propionibacteriales > Propionibacteriaceae > Microlunatus. The sequence continues at coordinate 5,223 of JAICEV010000082.1, read as the reverse complement.
GGACGAGTCGGCGCCGACAGAAAGCCAAGCGGATACATCACCAGATGTGCCGTAGCCCAGGCGGCCTCGATCATTAGTCCGGAGGCCGCGTGCGGAATGTCCCGCGCTATGAGCCGGGAGAGCCCCGCGGGTGAAATGCCTTCATTGGCACTCTGCCCCACGACGGAATATTACTCGGAGGTAGTTTGGCTTTGTGGAATCTGATGTGGGGTCTCGGTCGTCGGCTCCACTGCGGATCGTCGTCGCAAAGCCCGGTCTTGACGGTCATGATCGCGGCGCGAAGGTAGTGGCGCGGGCGCTCCGTGACGCAGGCATGGAGGTCATCTACACCGGACTGCACCAGACACCGGAACAGATTGTCGCCACCGCGCTGGCCGAGGATGCCGACGCCATCGGGCTCTCGGTCCTCTCGGGCGCACACATGACGCTGTTCGCGAGGGTGATCGGGTTGCTCAAGGAGGCCAACGCGGAAGACATCGTGGTTTTCGGCGGCGGCATCATTCCAAACGCCGACCGAGAAGCTTTGGCCGACATGGGCGTTGCGGAGGTCTTCACGCCAGGGGCAACGATGACCGAGATCGTTTCCTGGGTACGTGCCAATGTAGGGACCGCACGCCGCGCCTGAGCCAACGTCAACTCGGCCTCTCCCGCTTCAAGGCCGATAGTCATGGATAGGCTTCGGAGCGTCTGTCTGGCGGCACGCCCTCAAGTGGGTCTTTCGCCACGGATCTCTGGTGTGCCCACTTCAGGCGAGCATGGAGGCAAGTGTGGATCTTTACGAGTACCAAGCCCGAGACATCTTCGAGGCGTACGAGGTTCCGGTGCTGCGTGGTCTCACAGCGACCACCCCTGCTGAGGCCAAGGAGGCCGCAGCCAAAATCGGTACACCAGTGGTGGTGGTCAAGGCACAGGTCAAGACCGGCGGCCGCGGTAAGGCCGGCGGTGTCAAGGTCGCCAAGAGTCCCGATGAGGCGGAGGCTCGGGCCGCCGAGATCCTCGGTCTCGACATCAAGGGACATGTCGTCAAGACCGTCATGGTTGCCGAGGGTGCGGACATTGCCGAGGAGTACTACTTCTCCTTGTTGCTCGATAGGGCCGAGCGTCGGTACCTCGCCATGTGCTCCAAAGAGGGCGGGATGGACATCGAGACGCTGGCGGCGGAGCGCCCTGACGCGCTGGCCCGCATCCCGGTGGATCCCAGAGTCGGCATCGATCAGGCCACGGCAGATCAGATAGTTGCCGCCGCCGGGTTTTCCGGGCTGGATGCCGCCGAGATCGCGCGCGTTCTGCAACTGCTCGGCACTGTGTACCAGAAGGAGGATGCGACGCTTGTTGAGGTGAACCCGCTGGTCAAGACGGGTGACGGCAAGATCATTGCGCTGGATGCCAAGGTCTCCCTTGACGAGAACGCCGCTTTTCGCCACCCCGATCATGCAGCGCTGGTTGATGAGTCGGCCGAGGACCCGCTCGAGGCGGCAGCAAAGGCCAAAGGGCTGAACTATGTCAAGCTTGACGGCTCGGTGGGAGTCATCGGCAATGGGGCCGGCCTGGTGATGAGCACCCTCGACGTGGTGGCCTACGCCGGCGAGGAGTTCCCAGGCTCACCCAAGCCAGCGAACTTCCTTGATATCGGTGGGGGAGCGAGCGCCGAGATTATGGCCAACGGCCTGGAGATCATCATCGGCGACGATCAGGTAAAGAGCGTGTTTGTGAACGTATTCGGGGGCATCACAGCCTGCGACGCAGTAGCCAACGGCATCGTGCAAGCCTTCCAACTGCTGGCCAGTCGTGGCGAGCATGTCGACGTTCCCGTGGTCGTACGCCTCGACGGCAACAATGCCGAACTGGGTCGGCAGATTCTGACTGCTGCCAACCTGCCGAGACTCGAGCAGGTGGACACGATGGATGGTGCGGCCCGCCGGGCCGCCGAACTGGCGGCGAGCTGAAGGGGAGATGCGACGATGGCGATCTTTCTGAACTCCGACTCCAAGGTGATTGTGCAAGGCATGACCGGCTCGGAGGGGCGGAAGCACACGCACCGGATGCTGAAGTCCGGCACCAGCATCGTCGGCGGCGTCACCCCGGGCAAAGGTGGACAGGTCGTGGAGTTCGAACGCGCCGGCGTACGGGTCTTCAACTCGGTGGGCGAGGCGATGGCAGCGACCGGAGCGAATGTGACCGTGATCTTCGTCCCGGCCAAGTTCACCCTGTCGGCCGTCGTGGAGGCGATTGAAGCGAGCATCCCGCTAGCGGTGGTGATCACTGAGGGCGTTCCGGTGAAGGACACGGCAGAGTTCTTTGCACTTTCCCAATCAAGCTCAACTCGGATCATCGGCCCGAACTGCCCAGGACTGATTTCACCCGGGCAGTCCAACGCCGGGATCATCCCGGCCGACATCACCAAGGCCGGGCGAATCGGGCTGGTATCCAAGTCCGGCACGCTGACCTACCAGATGATGTACGAACTGCGCGACATCGGCTTCTCTTCCGCGGTCGGCATTGGCGGTGACCCGATCATTGGCACCACACACATCGATGCCCTCGAAGCGTTCCAAGACGACCCCGAAACCGATGCCATTGTGATGATCGGGGAGATCGGCGGGGACGCGGAGGAGCGGGCAGCGGATTACATCGCGGCCAAAGTCACCAAGCCGGTTGTCGGCTACGTCGCCGGCTTCACCGCACCTGAAGGCAAAACCATGGGACATGCCGGCGCAATCGTCTCCGGCTCATCTGGGACCGCAGCCGCCAAGAAGGAGGCGTTGGAGGCTGCCGGAGTCAAGGTCGGCAAGACACCGAGTGAGACTGCCTCGCTCACGCGCGACATCATGCTGAGCTTGCCTAGCTGACTTGGGTCGCTCGCTCGCCGGCGCGTGCTGCCACCGTCTTCCACTGATGACCGGTGAAGTCGTACTCACCTTTCGGATTGAGGAACGTATAAACAAACTTCGGTCCCGCGGCAACAATCCCGACACGGTATTTAGCCGTGCCTTGTGTCGACTTCTGGGTCACGAACGCAGTCCAGCCAGTGATCTTGGTGTTCTGGGCGCCAATGCTGGTGATCTTTTGGGGCTTGCTGACGCGTGCCGTGAGCTTGCTTTTCTTGCAGGCCGTAAGGTCAGACTTGAACTGCCCGACAAGCTTGCTGGCGGCCTTGGGGTCCTTGGTGGTCAGCGTGATCTCGTTCACCCCGAAGAAGTTTTGCCCACTGTCCTGCAGCAGGTAGACCCTTGAGCTCTTCGACTCTGCCTTCACGGTTTCCCAGTTCACGTTCTCGCAGCCGGATCCCTTGAACTCCGCCGTCGGCAGCTCGATCGGGGTGGCGGCCCACGGGGAGACCTTGGGTCCTGCAGGGGGGAGGTCCCCGAAGGCGAGGAACCCTGGTTCATCGCCACCCATTGGCGGCGGCCCACCCTTTACGGAGGGTGTGCCTTCGCATTCACCCCCGGCGGGGCCACACTGGGCCTTGTTGACCTGCTCCAGTGCCTTGGCAACGGCGGTCATGGCGAGCGCCTTCGAAGGCTGGGCGGCGTCGACCACGTTCACGACGCGGCCGGTGCGATTGAGGATGACGCTGTGAGCTCGAGTCTTCGAGCCATTGGCCACCATGACCACTACACCGGCAGCCTGGTTGCCGACCCCGCTGACCGAGTAGCCAGATTCGATATAGGAGCCGGCGACCGCACACCCGCCCAGCGTCCTGGAAGCGATCGTGTAGGCCTGGATCGCGTCCTCCGGCGTGTTGTACGCCATGGCCTCGTGCAGCGCCTGGGGGTTCTTCTCACTACCACTGCTCAATACCCGGAGCATCTTTTGTTGCGGCGTTGGCTGGCCCTGCATGGGCTCGCCACCGAAGCAAGCAGCAGTCGGCGCATCCTCCGACGGGTTGCGCTCCGTTGAGTCGACCTTCCAGGTGCGATCTCGGTCGAGAGCCTTTGCCTGGCCTGAGTCGAGCATTGTGGCGTCGGTCAACAATGCCGTTTCGGTCTGGCCGGGCGGCTGGCTCTGAGAAGGTCCGCCGCTCGGCTGGCTTTGAGGCTGGTCGTCGGCACTGAGGACCGCATACCCGACGATGAGGCCGATGACAACCACAACGGCGACAGCGCCGAGGATCAACGCCAACTTGGTGCGCCGGCCCAAGGGATTCCGCTCGCCCCCGTCGTAGTCGTCAATGGCGTCCAGAGCTTGCGTACGATGCTTGGTCGGTCGGCTGCGAGGCAGGATCGTGGTGGTTTCATCGTCTACCGGACGCGGCCGACGCGGCGCTAAGGCGATCGGCCGCATGGTCTCTGCTGTGGGTGGATCTGTCGGAGCGGCAGCGGCCCGCGAGGCCGGCCTCGACCACCCGTTGTGCCCTGTGTCATCCCGATACAGCGGCTTTGGTTGATCATCGTCCACGACAGGAGGCCTATCCGCCCCCTTACCGTTGCCACCAGCCTGTGCCGTCCGTTCCGGCTGAGCAGGCTCGACATCGGGTTCGATGAAGGCTCGCCGCGGCCGATAGGTCGCGGACTTGTGGTCCACCATGATGAACTGCTCCCCCCGAGTCTCGGAGTGCCATCGCAGGCTACCTCGACCGACGCCCGGAGCATCGAGCGCCGACAATTAGGGGAGACTTTACCTGGGCTGGCGTGTCTCGCCCAGCCGCGGTCGCAAGCTGAGCGAACATAAAAGGGCCCATGCCCTCGCTTCTTTCTTCTCGACGTGCTGCTGCAGAGATCTCCCTGCACGCGACTCCGGCGCGGAAAAAGAGTCGTCAGGTGGCTCTTCCGCTGTCGTTTTGGGCGCCGATCAGCTGGCCGCTCACGGCAGTAGTCGGTGGTGTGGCCACCGTTGTCGTGGGTTGGATGCTCTGCGCCGGCCTGACGGTTCTCGGCTGGTTTGCGGCAGAACCTGGGAGTCTGGACGAGGCACTGCAGCTTGGCACTTTGCTCTGGCTGCTCAGCAATGGCGTCGGAGTGCGTATCGGCGCTATCCCGGTCACACTGGTGCCCTGGGGAGCGACGGCGGTAGTCGCGTTCATGATCTCGCGGTTCACGTCATTGAGTGCTCGGCAGGTTCGTACCGGCCAGAAGATCAGCCCAGCCATGATCAGCGTCGTCGCAGTTGCCGCGTACCAGATGCTTGTTCTGGTGGCAGCCGGACTCTGGGGTGAGCCGTGGCAGGCTCCAGGACGTTGTGCAGCGGTGATCGTCGTGCTGCTGATGGCGGCGTGGTGGGGCT
>JAICEV010000081.1 GCA_025923975.1 Propionibacteriaceae bacterium | reverse complement strand
GGCCGAGCTGCAACGCCGACGGGAGCTCTGGGTTCCCACACCGCGGCCCGCCCCTCGTGGAGTTCTCGCCAAGTACGTCAAGTTGGTCAGATCAGCCAACGTTGGGGCGATCTGCGGCTAATCACTGGGAGTAGTCGCTGGAAACTTGACGCCAGATGTCGATCCATCGGCGTGTCGCCTCCTCAGCACCCTCGAGTGAAGTTTCCAGCGAATGTCTGAGGGCAAAACGTCGCCGCTCCTCGCTACCGTCAAGGCGTGAGCTTGGGAATATCGGCCGAGGAACGACGCGCCCGGCTGGCTGAGCGACACCGCCTGTTGCCGCCGACCCGGACCGATGACCTCCCGCAGATTGCCGACGATCTGGTGGCCTTGCATTCGTCCGATCCGGTCACCGTGTTCCTGTCGGCGATGGCACGAATGGCGCATCCCTCGATTGCGGCGGTTGAGCGAGCGCTGTACACCGATCGCAGCCTGATCCGTCACCACGGAATGCGAAGGACACTTTGGGTAGCCACGCCGCCGGTGGTCCGGCTGATTCACGCCGCGGCGACTCGTGATCTGCTCGCCACCGAACGGCGCCGCACCTGTCAGCTCCTCGCGGCCAGTGGCGTCGCCGACCCGGAACAATGGCTGGCCGAGGCAGAGGAGCAGGTGCTGGCAGACCTCCGCGAGCACGGCCCGAGTACGGCCCGTGAGATTGGCCAGCGTTCCGACGCACTGCGACAGCGGCTGCAGCTCTCACCTGGCAAGGCGTATGCAGCGGTGCAGTCAGCCCACACCAGAGTTCTGTACATCCTTGGTTTCGCCGGGCATATGCTGCGTGGCCGCCCGAGCAAATGGATCAACGGTGCCTACCGATACGCCGAAGCCGAGTCCTGGTTGCCCGGCGGGCTGGGCAACCTTGACCCGCGGCAAGCGGCCGCCGAGCTTGCTGGACGCTGGCTACAACGCTTCGGGCCCGCGACGACGGCCGATCTGCAGTGGTGGATGGGCTGGACGATGAACAGGACGAAACAGGCGTTGGCCGATTGTGGGGCGGTGGAGGCTGAGCTGGGGGGCGGCGCAGGCTGGCTGGCGGCCGATGATCCGTCCCTTGACCCGGTCGAGCCGTGGGTGGCAGTGCTTCCCGGGCTGGACCCGACGATCATGGGCTGGAAGCAACGCGACTGGTACCTCCCTAGCACGTCCGCGGAAGTGTTCGACAGCGCTGGGAACGGCGGCCCCAGCCTCTGGGTCGATGGCCGAGTAGTCGGAGCCTGGGCGCAGACAAAGGACGGGACAATCCACACCCACTACTTCGAGCGGGTCGCTGCTGCCCGCCGACAGGAGATCGAGCAGCGAGTCGAGGAGCTGAAGGCTTGGATCGGCGACACCCGGTTTACCGTGCGCTTCCCAGGCGACATCCACGCTCGGCTGCTCGGAACCAGGACGGTACCCGGTCCCAACGCGAAGCGGTCAGCAGGCCAGGCGCCTACGCTGGCCGAGTGAAAGCCCGGGCAGGTTCGGCCGCGCTGGCCGTAGTTCTGCTCACCGGCTGCCAAGCGTCGGCCGACAACCCGCAGCTGTCGCCGACTCCCGCTGCCCCCTCGACCGCGCCTGGAGCTTCCCCGCCACAGGGGAGTCAGACACCTTCCTCGCGTGCTCCGTCGGCCGACTATCTGGTTCCGTTGGCGCTCGTCGTCCATGCCACCCGGCCCACAACGGATGTGGCGGTGGCCAATGCCCGTCGGATCACGACGTCGGGAGCAACCCGCTGGTCAGCCATTGGGCAATCAGGCGGCCAGATGCGTGTGCTCAGCACCGAGGATCGTCGAGCCAGCGAGGTGCTGCGTGAGGTTCGCGGCAACCGCAACGTGCTCGGCGTCGTGCCGGCCGATGCTGTGGACGCCCGAGTCCGGGTGCTTACCGTCGACGGCCGCCATCCTCTCCGAGACCCTGAGCGCTATCCGCTCCGCATCCGTTCGGTACGACCGGTCCCCGAGGTCACCACCATTACTGCCGTCGGCGACATCATGCTCGGGCGTCGCGTCGGCGATCGTCACCGTGCTACTCCGGGAGCGCCACTGGCGCCTCTCGGCAAGCGGTTGGCAGGTGCCGAAATCACCGTCGGCAACTTCGAGTCGACTCTGTCCGCAGCAGGCTCACCGACCCAGGGTGGCGACTCCTTCGCAGCCAGCCCGCGTGTCAGACCCGCGCTGCGGGCGGCCGGATTCGACCTGCTGTCCTTGGCCAACAACCACGTCGGAGATTACGGGGATCGTGCTCTGCGGCAGACCCTCGACCGCTTCGACTCGGCACGGATCGAGACCGTCGGTGCTGGGCGAACTCTGGACGCAGCCCGTCGTCCGGTGATCATCGAGCGAGACAGCGTGCGCGTTGGCTTCCTCGCCGTCGACTCCATCGGTGAGACGCCATCCGCCACCGGCACCCGGGCTGGCACGAACCGGCTGAACATGCCACCCCGTACCGGACCGCTGAACCGCTCGCAGCTGAGGCGGATCGCTTCCGACATCCGAGCACTCGACCGCCGGGTTGACTCCGTGGTGGTGCTGACGCACTGGGGCACGCAGTACACGCATCGTCCCGAGCCCAGTCAGCGCACCGCTGCACGAGCCTTCGCCGACGCCGGCGCGGATCTAGTGATCGGCGGGCATCCGCACTGGGTCCAGGGTTATGAAATGGCTGGATCAGCAGTCGTGGTGCACTCGCTCGGAAACTTCATCTTCGACATGGATTTCCAAACCAAGACGCGTGAGGGCATTTTCTTGGAGATCGTGCTGTGGGATGGCGCCGTCAAGGCGGTCGAGCCTGTGCCCTATGTGATCGATGGCGCTTTCACCCCGCGGCTGGTTCGAGGCGATCGGGGGAGAGGCATCCTCAACGACGTATGGCGCAGCAGTCGGGGACCGTTTGCCCAGTGACGAGGCCGTGACGATGTAAGTGCTAGTTCTTCAGTGTCAGCAGCCACGCCCACACCGTCCGGCCAACCCGATCGAGTTGGCGCCGGTCGACAACCCGGGGTACGTCGCCGCGGGAGTGGTATCCCGCGTACGGGATGCTGCCGAGCCGGATGGCGGGAATGCCGGCCTTTGCGAACGACCAGTGGTCGCTGGTGAAGTTTGTGCACCCTCGGGTGGAGATGTCGGCTCGACGCGCCGCCGACCGCATGGCGTCTCGGAGCCGGTTGCCGCTCTCGGTTGCTGTGCAAACTGGCACATAGCCGGCGCGTACGCCGACCCGATCAAGGGACACCATCGCCCGGATCGCCCGGCGCTCGGAGCGCGACAGGTCCGCAACGAATTTCCGGGAGCCGAAGTGGTGCAGTGCGTCACCGCTGCCGCGCGGCTCCTCGGCACCGAAGGCAATGAACTGCACCGGGAGCGCCGCCGGCTGCTGGCTCACCATCGCGGCCAGTTGCAGCATGACAGCGATTCCTGACGCGTTGTCCTCCGCCCCGGGTGCGACCGGCACGGTGTCGAGATGGGCGCCGACCACCACATGCGGCTCTTTCGCATCGAAGCCGGCCGGCTCTGCGATCACATTGAGTGAGGTGCCGCGAGGGACTGGCGTGCCCCAGGAGTTTCCGGACGGTACCCGTACTCTCTCCCGATGCACGTCATAGCCGAGGCGCTCGAACCGGGTCTGGACGAACTTGGCGGCCTCAACGAAGTTGTCCGAGGTGGCCTCGCGCGGGCCGATGTCGTCGGCCAAGTGAACGATGTCGCGCAATGCGGCACGGGCATTCATAGCCGGGGGTTTCGGAGTTGCGGTCGGTCTCGGAGTCGCAGTTGGGCTGGGGCTGGCCGTTGGTGATCCTGTAGTCGGGCTGGCATTTGCCGGACCCGTCGTACGGGACTCCATCGGCGATGAGCCGGCATTGGGGCCAGGCGCCGATGGAGAACAGGCCACGGAAAGAGCCAAGAACGAGAGCGCGGCTATGGCACGGCGCATTTCTCGACCCTACGTCGGTCAATAGCCCCCGCTTACTAGGGCATCCGAGCGTCCTTCCGGATCGCAAGACGTACCGCCAGCCGGATTGACTCACTCTTTACGGCGGCTATTGTTACGGCGTGCACATCGGAGGATCTCTCCTCGTACGTCAGCGTGTCGGCTGAGCCCAGACTCATCACCGACGCGCTCCCTCGCCTGCCGCCCGGCAGCGGGGGTTTTTTGTTGGCGCGGGACCTGCGGTGTGCAGGCGTAACATCCACAACGGATCCCAAAGGGCGGGATCTTCAGGGCAAGGAGACCCGAGATGTCTGAGAACGACAGGGCAGATGAGCTGACGGGGGCGCAATCTCTCGTCAGATCCCTCGAGCGGATGGGGGCAGACGTCGTATTCGGGATTCCGGGTGGCGCGATTCTTCCGGCGTACGACCCGCTGTTCGACTCCGACAAAGTCCGGCACATCCTGGTGCGACACGAGCAAGGCGCCGGCCATGCGGCCGAAGGCTACGCCATGGCCACCGGAAAGGTGGGAGTGTGCATGGCGACCTCCGGCCCTGGGGCGACGAACCTCGTGACGCCGATCGCGGATGCGCACATGGATTCGGTGCCTATCGTGGCGATCACCGGCCAGGTGGGTAGTGCGGCCATCGGCACCGACGCTTTCCAGGAAGCCGACATCCGCGGCATCACCATGCCGATCACCAAGCACAGTTACTTGATCACCAAGCCTGCTGACATCGCACTGGCAATAGCATCGGCATTCCACATCGCTGGGACGGGACGGCCAGGGCCGGTGCTGGTCGATATCACTAAGGACGCCCTGCAGGCGAAGACGCGATTCGAATGGCCGCGCCAGCTTGATCTTCCCGGCTACCGGCCGGTGAGTAGGCCGCACGGCAAGCAGGTGCGTGAGGCCGGCCGGCTCATCGCCGAATCCCGCCGACCGGTGTTGTACGTCGGCGGTGGCGTTGTGAAGGCTCGCGCCTGGTCCGAGCTCAAGGAGCTCGCTGAGCTGACTGGCATCCCAGTGATCACCACCTTGATGGCGCGCGGCGTCTTTCCTGACAGCCATCCGCAGAACTTGGGCATGCCGGGAATGCACGGCACCGTCGCAGCTGTCGGGGCATTGCAGCGCAGCGACCTTCTGATCGCGCTTGGTACCCGCTTCGATGACCGAGTGACGGGCCAGCTCTCAACCTTCGCTCCACTGGCGAAGGTGATCCACGCTGACATCGATCCAGCCGAAATCTCCAAGAATCGTGTGGCGGATGTGCCCATTGTTGGCGACTGCAAGGAGGTCATTTCCGAGCTGATCAGCCTGCTCAGGCCAGCCGAACGCCGCCCCAAGATCGACGAGTGGGCCCGCTACCTCCAAGATCTCAAGCGGCGCTATCCGACCGGCTACGACGAGCCAGAAGACGGCAGCTTGTCGCCGCAGTATGTGATCAAACGGATCGGTGAGATCACCGGACCGGACGCCTACTATGCGGCAGGCGTAGGGCAGCATCAGATGTGGGCCTCCCACTATCTGCCCTGGGAGTTGCCAGGTCGCTGGCTCAACTCGGGCGGCCTCGGGACTATGGGGTACTGCGTGCCTGCTGCCATGGGTGCCAAGGTTGGTCAACCCGACAAGATCGTGTGGGGAATCGACGGCGACGGCTGCTTCCAGATGACGAACCAAGAGCTTGCGACCTGTGCGCTGGAAGGAATTCCGATTAAGATCGCGGTGATCAACAACCAGAGTCTCGGGATGGTCCGGCAGTGGCAGACGCTGTTCTACCAAGGCCGCTACTCCAACACCGATCTGAACACCCATCGAATCCCCGATTTCTCAAAACTGGCCGAGGCCATGGGATGTGTCGGTCTACGCGCCGAGGAGCCAGCCGACGTCGACGCCGTGATCGAGAAAGCGAACTCGATCAATGATGTGCCCGTTGTGGTGGATTTCCTGGTGCACAAGGACGCCATGGTCTGGCCGATGGTGGCAGCGGGCACCAGCAACGACGACATCAAGGTCGCACGCGATATGGCGCCGGTCTGGGATCAGGAGGAGCTGTGATGGCAGGGACTCCTAACACCCACATCCTGAGCGTGCTGGTGCAGAACAAGCCGGGCGTCCTGGCACGGATCTCTAGCCTGATCGCCAGGCGTGGATTCAACATCGAGTCGCTCGCGGTCGGGCCAACCGAGTCGCCGGAGATGTCGCGCATCACCCTCCAGGTGAACGTCGAGGACATCTTTCTTGAGCAGATCATCAAGCAGCTCAACAAACTGATCGAGGTGCTCAAGATCGTCGAGTTGGAGGAAAGTGCCATTCGCCGGGAGCTGGTCCTGGTCAAGGTCAAGGCCACCGCCGAGACCCGCGGTCAGCTGATCGAGATCATCGGGCTCTTTGGTGCCAAGGCGGTGGACCTCACCGCTGAGGTGATCACCGTCGAGGCCACCGGCAGTCCGGCCAAGCTGGCAGCGTTGCTGCAATTGTTCGAGCCCTACGGGATACGCGAACTCGTACAGTCAGGCCTTGTCGCTCTGGGTCGTGGAAACCGCTCACTCACCGATCGGAATCAGCGCAGCGAACGACTCAAAGCTGTTCGCACCGGATAGCCTGCGCCGCGAGCGCTTCGTGGCGTCCTGAGCGTGTCGACGGACCGCTCAATCCACAGCAGCCGGGGCGCCGGAACACCTCGCATCGCGGTGCGCTAACTTCACCAGCGACCACAACACCAAGGGAGAACCACGAAGTGCCTGCAGAGATGTTTTACGACGGAGACGCCGATCTGTCCTTGATCCAGGGCCGCAATGTCGCCGTACTCGGATTCGGTAGCCAAGGCCACGCCCACGCCTTGTCGCTGCGCGACTCCGGTGTGGACGTACGCGTCGGGCTTCCGGAGGGCAGCAAGAGCCGTGAGAAAGCCGAGGCTCAGGGACTTCGCGTGCTGGCGCCGTACGAAGCTTGCGAAGAGGCGGACTTGATCATGGTGCTGACGCCCGATCCGGCACAACGCAAGGTCTATGCTGCAGCGATTGAGCCGAACCTGGTGCCCGGCGATGCCTTGTTCTTCAGCCATGGCTTCAACATTCGCTTCGGCTACATCAAGCCGCCGGAGGGTGTTGACGTAGCGCTGGTGGCGCCTAAGGGGCCAGGGCACCTGGTCCGTCGGGAGTATTCCGAAGGTCGCGGTGTTCCTGTTCTGGTCGGGGTCGAGCAGGACGCCTCCGGCAAGGCTTGGGATCTGGCGCTCTCATACGCCAAGGCAATCGGCGGGCTGCGTGCTGGTGGCATTAGAACGACGTTCACCGAGGAGACCGAAACAGATCTGTTCGGTGAGCAGTCTGTGCTCTGTGGTGGTGTTTCGGCGCTGGTCACGGCAGGGTTCGAGACACTCATCGAGGCCGGCTACCAGCCTGAGGTGGCCTACTTCGAGTGCCTGCATGAGCTCAAGCTGATCGTCGACCTGATGTATGAGGGCGGCATTGCCAAGATGCGCTGGAGCGTCTCCGACACGGCCGAATATGGGGACTACGTTTCGGGCCCACGCATCATCGACGCCCAGGTCCGCGAGAACATGAAGGGCGTGCTCGCCGACATCCAAGACGGCTCGTTCGCTGCCCGGTTCATCGCCGACCAAGATGCCGGTGCGCCGGAGTTCAAGGCGCTCCGGGAGGCAGCGGAGAAGCATCCGATCGAGGCGGTGGGTCGCCAGCTTCGTGAGCTGATGTCATGGGTCAAGAGTCACGACGACGACTACGTCGAGGGCACGGCCGCCCGCTGAACGCGTTTAGCGAGACTTGATCATCATTCCGATGATGCGGGTGCCGTCCGTCCGGACCCCCGTGCCGATCAAATAGAGCCGACTGCTGGGCTCGTCGGACTCGTTGAAGACGTCGTCATTCGCCATGACACAGGTCTCGTGGACATCCTCCGTGTCCAGCGGGGATGGAATCTCGTCGAGGCACTCGCCGAACGCCTGGTTGAGACTCGTCATTGCTTGGAGCGCTGACGTCCCGGGCACCTCGATCACCGCTTCGATCTGGTAGTCGTGGGTCGATCGGTAAGTGCCAGTGACGACCGAGCTGTCGTCAGGAAGATCAATATCGCCAAAGTATTCGACGTCGCCAAGCGTCATCGGCGAGCAGGTGTAGCCGGTGAGGTCGTTCTTGCAGTGGGAGCCGCGATCGGTTGTGAAGGAGAAGTAAGGAACTCCCCACGCGCCGGCGTACTGGGTCAGAATCCCCAGAGTGACTGCCACAATCGCGAGCATCAAAGCAATACCGCCGAGCACATGCAGGGGCTCGTGGCGGCTGGCGTAACTAGGCCGAGAACGGCTCCTGGCCATAGGCACAGGATGGCTCAACTGAGTAGCTGAGATACAGAAGATTAAGGCATCAATTCGATCACAATGGCTGCCGGAAAAATCCGGCCTATTTCTTGACGGCGATCACCACTGAGGTGTCCTCGGCAACCATTACGTCAACGCTTATGAAGCGCTCGTCAGAAAGCCACTCCAGACGCAGGGAGTCCACTCGTCCAGCCTCGACCGGTGGCCATGTCGGGCAGGGTGTGAAGTCGTCTAATACGATCATGCCGCCTTCAGTGAGCAGCTCGACGATTTTCTCGCGCGGCCAACCCTTGGCGCTGGTGGCATCCATGAAGATCAACGAGAACGGGGCATGCTCGGCCAAGCTGCTCCAATCCGCATGCATTACGTCGATGTCATCACCTGCGAACATGTCCATCACTCCGTGCGCTAGCTCAGGATCGAGTTCAGCGGTGATCACCCGAGTATGCTTCGGCGCGCCACTGCGCAGCCAGGCGGCACCGACCCCACATCCGGTGCCACATTCGGCGATTGTTCCAGTTCGGGTGGCTGCCAAAGCAGCGAGTAGTCGGCCAGTCTCGTTCCGGGACGCCTGCACATAGCCGCGCTCTAATGACATTCGCAGTGCCCTGATCACAAGCTCGGGAAGATCGGGTGGAGCGCTCACTTCAACAGTCTGCCAGGCACGCGAACGCACGCCCGGCGTTTCACCATGTGAAACATAGCCACTAAATGGATAGAAGGAGATAGTTTGAAGTCCTACTATTTTTCAGTCGAATTCCAGCGAATCACGGGAAAGCTTCAGGACAGGCCATGTACGACATGTATCCGGACGCATGGACGATCGCAGCCGATCGTCAGCCCCAGGTGCCTGCCGACCATCCGCGTCGGCGCGCCCGCAAGGAGCATTCGGTCGTACCCGTGATTCTCCAGGTACGGGCCCACAAGGCCGCCGCAACCGCCTGACGTCGTTCTTGCGCTTTTGGCCGCCGGGTCGGACGTTGAGTTCCGACTTGCAAAATGATCTAGACCACCGAAGCGATGGCGTCACCGATCTCAGTTGTCGTTCGAAACTGGCCGGGCGTCCGCGCACCGATGTCGGCGGTGACGGCTCGCTCGATGCGTGACGCTTCCTCCAGGAGACCACAGTGATTCAGCAGCAGAGCAACGGAGAGAATCGTCGCGGTCGGATCGGCGATGCCTTGGCCGGCTATGTCGGGAGCCGATCCGTGGACCGGCTCGAACATCGATGGAAAACGGCGGTCTGGGTTGATATTGCCGCTCGCGGCCAGGCCGATTCCTCCGGTAACCGCTGCTGCAAGATCAGTCAGGATGTCTCCAAAGAGGTTGTCGGTGACGATGACGTCGAAGCGCGCCGGATCGGTAACGAGAAAGATCGTGGCGGCGTCGACATGCAGGTAGTCGGTGGTGATGCTGGGGTACTCGGCGGCCACCGTCTGGAAGATGCGGCTCCACAGGCCCCCGGCGTTGACGAGCACGTTGTGCTTGTGAACCAAGGTGATCTTGTTGCGGCGGATGATCGCGCGCTCGAATGCGTCGCGGATGACTCGCGCGACGCCGTACGCGGTGTTGACGCTCACCTCCGTTGCGATCTCGTGAGGCGTGCCGGTCCGGACCAGGCCGCCATTGCCGCAGTACAAGCCTTCGGTGCCCTCGCGAACGACCACGAAGTCGACATCTTTACCCGCGATGACCTGCTCCGACAGTGGCGTCGGAACGCCGGGATACAGCCGACTCGGCCGAAGGTTCACGTAGTGGTCGAAAGCGAAGCGCAGCTTCAGCAGCAGCCCGCGTTCCAGCAGTCCGCTCGGCACGTCCGTCGCGCCTGGTGCGGCGCCTACGGCTCCGAACAAGATCACGTCGGTAGCGGCAAGCTCGGCCAGCACGGAGTCTGGCAGGACTTCGCCGGTGCGCTGCCAGCGGCTCGCTCCGAGGTCGTAGCTGATCGGTGTGAAGACGCCCTCGCCCGCGACGGCATTGAGCACCTTGAGTCCCTCGGCGACCACCTCGGGGCCGATGCCATCCCCGCCGATCACTGCCAGGTTGAAGGTCCGGCGGGTCTCTTGACGCACATCGTCACCGGCTGTAGTACTCGCGTGGGTCACCGGCGCATCGTAGCCGTAGCGGATGGCCTGCAGCGACGAGATCTCAGAGAGATGGCGGTAGCGTGACCGCCAGCAGCACCTTACGGACGCCCACGCCGACACCACTACCGAAAGCGACGGATGTGAGCCTTCAATTCGAACGCCGGTCCAACCCGAAGCCGCGGAGCGAGAGCGAACGCAGCGCGATTCTGGCCAACCCTGGCTTCGGGATGCAGTTCACTGATCACATGGCGGTAGCAACGTGGACCGCTGCGGATGGCTGGCACGACTCGGCGATCGTCCCGTACGGGCCGTTCTCACTGGACCCGGCGACCGCTGTGCTCCACTATGCCCAGCAGGTCTTCGAGGGACTCAAGGCCTACCGACACGACGACGGCACTGTCTGGACCTTCCGCGCGGATCGGAACGCCGAGCGGATGGCCCGCTCAGCTCGGCGACTGGCCCTTCCTGTGCTGAGCGCCGAAGACTTTCTGTGCAGCATTGAAGAGCTGGTCGCTGCCGATGTCGCCTGGGTGCCGACGGCTCCGGAGCAGAGCCTGTATCTGCGGCCCTTTATGTTCGCCACCGAGGCCTTTCTCGGCGTTCGCCCTGCCAAGCGGGTCACCTATTGCTGCATTGCCAGTCCAGCGGGCGCGTACTTCGCCACCGGCGTGAAACCGATCAACATCTGGATCTCCAGGACCTACTCGCGTGCC
>JAICEV010000080.1 GCA_025923975.1 Propionibacteriaceae bacterium | reverse complement strand
AAGCAGGAAGGTGACACCGTCAGCATCCACCTCGACGAACGACTCGGCTAACCCACTCGCCTCTTGTTCGCACAGGACGGGCACCGTCTCGCGGATCGTTTTCGATCACAAGCGCCCAAATGAACCATTGGGGCGCTGCCCCAGGGATCGTCTGCGATCACAAGCGCGGGAACGAGCCATGCGGTCCGTGCCGAGATCGGCCAGCGAGACGCCACCGCCGATCGGGTTACGCTAACTCCATGTCGACCCGGAGCCGCTACACCTCGCCGCTACACGCAGGTGCGCGGTTCGTTGCGCAGCGGGGCATGCTCAAGCCGCTCGTCTGGCGGCTCGTGACCGTTACGGTGTTGGGCGAGGAGTATCTCAAGCGCCTGCGCCGCCCCTTTGTCGTGGTGTCGAACCATGCCAGCCATCTCGATGCGCCGCTGATCCTCGGATCCTTGCCGCGCAAGCTTGCCCGCTATGTTGCGGCCGGAGCTGCCGCTGACTACTTCTTCGATGTCTGGTGGCGTAAGAGCTTGACTTCGCTGTTTTTCAATGCGTTCCCTGTCGACCGGACCGGACTTCGGGGCCGCCACGGTCTAGCCACCAGCCTGCTTGACGATGGCGTACCGCTGCTGCTCTTCCCCGAGGGCACGCGCTCGCGGACCGGCGAGATGGGCGCGTTCAAGCCCGGTGCTGCGGCGCTATGCATTAGCCGCGACGTGCCATGCCTGCCGGTTGCAATCGTGGGCGCGTCCGAAGCCATGCCGTACGGCCAGAACTGGCCGACCCGCGGGCGGCCCCCGGTATTTGTCGCGTATGGGGAGCCGATGCGAGCCGAGGATGGCGAGACGGTCGCTCAGTTCTCCGAACGCATTGCCAAAGAGGTGAGCGGACTCGTCGACTACGCGACCACCTACCGCGCCAACCAGGCGTAGCGCGGGTCGCACCAGAGCCAAGGAGAACTGACAGGTATGCCCGACGTCAAGCACATGAAGTGGTGGGGCTGGGGAGTGGAAGGAGTGAGCTTCCACCATGAGAACAAGCCTGCCTTTCGCCCCTTCGTGATCAATGCCATCGATCTTGACGTCAACACCCCACCAATTGCGCCCATGTCGCTCGACGAGCTGTCCATCCCGGCACCCATGATCAGCGACCAGCTGCTGGCGGAACTGATCGACG
This sequence comes from Propionibacteriaceae bacterium, assembly GCA_025923975.1. GTDB lineage: Bacteria > Actinomycetota > Actinomycetes > Propionibacteriales > Propionibacteriaceae > Microlunatus. The sequence continues at coordinate 9,963 of JAICEV010000080.1, read as the reverse complement.
CTGTGGGTGCCGAGAATGCTGGAAAAGATGATCTTGATCGACTTGTTCACACTTACGGCAAGAGCTTGCGAGACCTGCTGCGGATACGTGCCGGCGATATCCCTCGAGTCCCCGATGTCGTGGTCTATCCCGGCAGCGAGGCTGAGGTGCAACTCATCGTCGACCGTGCAGTCGCAGCTGATGCGGTGATCATTCCCTACGGCGGCGGTAGCAACATCTCCGGGAGTTTGCATGCGCCCGAAGATGAGACCAGGACGGTCATTTCAGTTGATCTCGGCCGGTTGAACCAGGTCATCGACATTGATAAGGACTCTGGTCTGGCACGCATTCAAGCAGGTGCGCAGGGCCCTGACCTTGAGGAGCAGTTGGGGAAGCGGGGCTGGACGCTGGGACACTTTCCCGACAGCTTCACCCACAGCACGCTCGGCGGCTGGGTCGCCACCCGCTCCTCCGGTATGCAGTCGGATAAGTACGGCGACATTTCCGACATCGCACGTGGCATGCGAGTCGTCATGCCAGGCAAGGTGCTGGAGGTTAGGCCGTTGCCGCACACCTCAACAGGCCCGAGCGTGCGCGAGATGGTACTCGGCTCCGAGGGTCGGCTCGGCATCATCACCGAGGTAACGGTGCAGGTGCATCGGATTCCGGAGGTACGGCTGATCCTGGGATATCTGTTCCCGTCCTGGGAGGCCAGCCTGGCCGCCATGCACGACATCTCGACCAGTGACGCGCATCCATCGATCACCCGGGTGTCCGACGCGAAGGAAACCGCGTTCTCCTTTGCAACAAGGAGGAAATCCAGCCGAATCTCAATCTCATCCTTGATCAGCAAGGGATTGATGAAGGTACTCGAGCGGCGTGGTTGGGACCTGGGTGCGGTCTGCCTGTCCTTCATTGGCTACGAGGGTGGCAGGGCACACGTGGCCAGGCAAAAGAAGATCGTCAAGGACATCGTCGGCAAGCACGGCGGGATCGTGGTCGGCAAGGGTCCAGGCGAGCTCTATGACCAGAAAAAGTTCGACACCCCGTACATCCGTGACTTCCTGCTCGATCGCGGAGCGGTCGGCGACGTCTCCGAGACCGCGGCGCCATGGTCCAAGCTGCTACCGCTCTACAACAATGTGATCGCAGCTGCCGAGAAGGTCTACGCGCAGCTGGGTGTCGCCGGCTGGATCATGTGTCACCTCTCGCACTCCTATCACTCGGGCGCATGCCTGTACTTCACCTTCGCCTTCAAGCACGACGGCGTTGACCCGCTCGGTCAGTATGAGCCGCTCAAGAACGCCATCCAGCAGGCGTTCGTGGACTGCGGCGGCACGCTGTCGCATCATCACGCCGTCGGCACCGAGCATGCCGCCTGGCTGGAGCAGGACATCTCGGCGCCCGGCGTCCACATGATCGACGGCCTGTTCACCGCTATGGATCCTGGTAGGAACTTCAACCCAGGCAAGATCATCGCGAAGTAACCGATTCGTGATCAAATCCACCCAAGATCATCGCCGAGCTCCCTAACTTGTGATCATCTTGAGGCAAGTCGTACCCGCTTGAATCGCTGACAAGCCAAGGTCTTGGGGATAGTGTGCTGGTCGTGCTTCCCCACATGATCAACACCTATCGCCGATCATCACTGCTGGTGATCTTGGCCAGTGTGGTGTTGCTGCTTGCGGGAACTGGCGTCTTCCTGATCGTGCGTCCCGCCGCCCGGGCTTCCACGCCATCGCAAGGTTGGTCCAACAAGCCACCGGCTTCGTTCTTCCCGGCACCGTCACCGAGCGGCGGCCCGCAGTGGAGTGACTGGGATGATCTTGGCGGCTCCTTCAACGCAGGCCCGAGCGTGACCTCCTGGAGTCCGCAGAGGCTGGACGTCTTCGTGCGAGCTGCCGGCCAGACCCTGCTGCACCGGGCGTACAACGGCACGAGCTGGTCTCCGACTGAGGATCTCGGCCCCGCCATCGTGGGTGGGCCCGGAGCGGTGGCACGTGGAGCCGACCGGATAGAGATCTTCGTCCGCGGGGCCGACAACCAGCTGTGGCGGAAAGCCTGGAACGGAGGATGGATGGACTACCACCCGATGGGCGGGTTCCTCACGTCTAGTCCAGCCGTGACTTCGTGGGCGCCAAATCGGCTGGATGTTTTCGTCAGAGGCAGCGACAACGCGCTGTACCACAGGTCATGGGACGGTATCGGGTGGAGCGCGTACGAGCGGCTCGGCAGCAACCTCGAGGGTGCCCCAGCAGCCGTCTCGCGCGGGCCGAACTTGATCGACGTCTTCTTCCGTGGCCGCGACAACCACCTGTATCAAATGTCGTACGACGGCTCCGAGTGGCGGAGCCTGGTCGACCTGGGCGGCGGACTCCATTCCGACATCGCGGTGTCCTCGTGGGGTGCAGATCGGCTTGACCTTTTCCGCAAAGGAGACGACAACGTGCTAGAGCACCGATCATGGGACGGCACGAACTGGACTGATTGGGTCAGTATCGGTACGGGTATCACCGACACTCCGTCAGCGGTCTCATGGGGCCGGAACCGGATTGATGTGCTCGCGCTCGGCACCAACGGCCAGCTGCTGCACAAGCACTTCTCGCTCGTCCGAACTTCTTGATCTTCCAGAGATTGCCAAATATCTCCGAGTTGTCAGCGTCTCGCAGTGCTATGGCACCGTAAGACGCTGACAACTCGGATTTTGAGGGTAGTGTGCTGGGACGTGCGGCTGGTCTTGATCAAGGTTCACCGCCGCTGGTTGCTGCCGGCGATCATCGGCGGCGCGGTGCTGCTGCTCGCGACTACCGGCCTGTTCCTCATGCTGCGCCCGAGCGAGCCGGCCGCAGCGTCACGACCAATGCCATCCAACGAGCCGACACCGGCTCCAACCCCGTCGCCGACACCAACCGGGCCACAGTGGAGCGAGTGGGAGAATCTCGGCGGCTCGTTCACCTCGGCGCCCAGCGTCGCCTCGTGGGGCGTCAACAGGCTCGATGTCTTCGCTCAGGCTCCCGGTCAGACCATGCTGCACCAGGCGTACGACGGCACGACCTGGTATTCACCCGCTGATCTTGGGCCCGCCATCGTAGACGCGCCGGGAGCTGTGGCGTGGGGTCCGGACCGCCTCGACATCTTGGTCCGTGGTACCGATAACCAGCTCTGGCATAAGGCTTGGGGAGGCGGCGCCTGGGTCGGCTACTACCCGCTCGGTGGATTCCTGACGTCGAGCCCAAGCGTGGCGTCGTGGGGCGAGAATCGGCTGGACGTCTTCGTCAGGGGTGGCGACAACGCGCTCTACCACAAGTGGTGGGACGGAATGGCCTGGAGCGAGTACGAGCGGCTCGGCGGCAATCTGGAGGGTGCTCCGGCAGCGATTTCGCGCGGTCCGAATCTGATCGACGTGTTCTTTCGCGGCCGCGACAACCACCTTTACCAGATGTCGTACGACGGCTCCGCCTGGCTGCCAACTGTCGATCTCGGCCGCCGGCTACACTCCGATGTCGCTGTGTCGTCATGGGGCCTGCGTCGACTTGATCTGTTCCGCGAGGGCGACAACAACACCCTGCAGCACAAGTCGTGGAAGGGTATGAGTTGGACTCGCTGGAAGACGATCGGCACTGGCATCGACGGCACCCCGTCGGCGGTCGCCTGGGGCGAGAACCGCATCGACGTATTGGCGCTCGGTACCAATGGGCGCCTGCTGCACAAGCACCTTTGCGTAAGTGAAGAACTTTGTTGATCAGCGGGCGCCGTGCCGGGATAACCCGGAATAGGCGTCCGCACAGGGGATGGGACCTACCCGCGCGGGGAAACACGGGACCGGCCGATGCGTTTGGCCTATTCCGGGCAGCATCAAACCCCAAGTGAACCGTACTCGCCTGTCAAGCTTTTAGTGCGAAACTTGAACGACTGCAACCAAAGTGTGGCTTTCGGTGATGATTCCGAGGTCCGGTCAGGCTCCCAGATCGCAAGCGACCCGCCGAATGCGGTACTACATTCTCACCTGTGGCTCTTTCGGTACGGACCATCGAGGCCGATCAGCATCGGGAGTTCAATGCTGCCCAGCCCTCGGTGAGCTTCCTCCAGACGCCAGCATGGGGGCAGGTCAAGAATGAATGGCGGAGCGAGTCGGTCGGCTGGTTCAACGGCCAGGACGGACCTGTCGGCGCCGGACTGGTGCTCTACCGGCAGCTTCCCAAGATCAAGAAGTATCTCGCCTACCTGCCCGAGGGCCCGGTGATCGACTGGACTACTCCAGACATTGGCGAATGGCTGAAGCCGCTAGCTGATCATGTGCGGTCGGCTGGTGCGTTCGGCGTAAGGATCGGTGCGACCGCGGTCGCCCGGCGCTGGAGCGCAGAAACGATCAAGGCCGCGATCTCGGACGAGCGGGTGACGCGGCTGAGCGAGGCAATTCCGGACCAGGTAAACCACGAGACCACCCGCACCCGCAACCGGCTGCGCGAGCTCGGCTGGCGAGCGCCGGAGGATGAGGAGGGGTTCGCGGCGGGTCAGCCCCGATTCGTCTTCCAACTCCCGATCGCCGGTCGGACACCTGATCAGCTGCTCGCCGGGATGAATCAACTGTGGCGGCGCAACATCAAGAAGGCCGCCAAGGCGGGGGTCGTCGTGCAGCGTGGGACCGTTGATGATCTCCCGGTATTCCATCAGCTCTACGTCGAGACCGCAGAGCGTGATCATTTCAGGCCCCGGCCGCTGTCCTATTTCCGGACGATGTTCGACGCCCTGCTGGCTGAAGATCCCGACCGCATTCGGCTTTATCTCGCGCATCACGAAGGGGACTTGGTTGCCGCGACCACATGGGTGCGAGTTGGCCAGCACACCTGGTACTCCTACGGCGCCAGCTCGACCGCCAAGCGAGAGGTCCGTGGATCGAATGCGGTGCAGTGGAAGATGATCACCGACGCGCTGGAGGCGGGCGCGACGATCTACGACCTCCGCGGGATAACCGAGGGGCTGGAATCCGACGACCCACATCTGGGCCTCATCCAGTTCAAGGTCGGTACCGGAGGCGAGGCGGTGGAATACCTCGGTGAATGGGACCTCCCCCTCAATCCGCTGCTGTACAAGGCCTTCGATCTCTACATGAAACGTCGGTGACGAGCGCTGTGGTGTTGACGATATGAGCGGCGTGACGCTGCGGCTTGACGGGGAACGCTGGCGGGAGCATCTGCGGACCGTGGCAGGCGCCGCGCCCGGAATCGTCCCAGTGATCAAGGGCAATGGTTACGGATTTGGGCTGCGCCGGCTGGCCGAGGAGTCCGCGATTCTCGGCGCGGACACGGTTGGGGTCGGCCTCCCGTCCGAGGTTGCCGTCGTACGCGAGGCGTTCCCAGGTGATGTAGTGATCTTGAACCCCTGGGATTCCTCCAGTCAGCTCGCCAGAGAACTGACTGAAGAGCCTTCGGTGATCTCTACCGTGTCCCGGCTCGAGGATCTGAAACTGCTTGCAGCCCGCGGTGATCGGCCGCGGGTGCTGGTCGAGGTGCTTACCTCCATGCAACGTCACGGGATCTCGCAGAATGATCTTGGCCGGGCTGCAGATCTTCTTCCTGGTGTCCGATTTGAGGGTTGGACTATCCACCTGCCGCTGCACGTCGATGGTCGTTACGCCGAAGCCGAGCGGCTCGCTCGGGCAGCGCTTGGGGTAGCTCCGGGCAGCCTGTGGTTCTCCCACCTGCCCTCCGAGGAGACGGTTGGGCTGGCGCGCCAGCTGGGCGGAGCAGACGGCGATCCGGTTCCGGTTCGGCAACGGGTCGGTACCCGGCTCTGGCTGGGGGACAAGACCTCGCGTACCACCACGGCGACTGTACTGGACGTGCACGAGATCAAGCGCGGCGAGCGAGCCGGGTATCGGCAGCGGGTCTGTCCGGCCGACGGCTGGATCGTGGTAGTGGCCGGCGGCACATCTCACGGCATCGGCATGGAGGCCCCGACATCGGCCAAGACGGTGCGGCATCGAGCGATCGCCTTCGCCACCGGCTCACTCGCGGCTGCTGGGCTGGCCCTCAGCCCGTACACGATCAATGGCAAGAAACGCTGGTTCCTTGAGCCGCCTCACATGCAGTCAAGTCAAGTGTTCCTGCCGGCCAAGGAGAAACCGCCACGGATCGGACAGGAGATTCCGGTCGAGTTGCGGCTGACAACGGCGACCGTCGACTGTGTCGCTTGGACCTAAACTCCGACTTGTCAGCGCGGGTGGTCGCCTGAGCGACCCTGGACGCTGACGACTCAGCTGCGCAGCTTGGCGCGTAGCTGATCGGTGTCCTCGGCGGTCCACCCCATCTTGATCAACATTTGCTCCACGGTCCCGAAGGTCTCGTCAATGTGCCGCAAGAAGCTGATCATGGTGTCGGGGTGACTGATGTGTGAGGAGACGGGCCGGCCCTGGAGATTGTCGGCGTATGTCGTCGAGGACAGTAGCCGATTGACGATGCCCTCGACACGCTCCGAGCTTGCGACGTAGTCATCGATGATGGCTTGGCGTTCGGCGTCCGCCACCGACAGGGCGAGGGCGATGAGAGTGCCGGTCCGGTCCTTGCCTGCGGCACAGTGCACCAGCGCCGCACCTGGTGCCTGGGCGATCGCGCGCAGCGCGGACAGCACCGAATCCGGCCGATCTACCAGGTAAGAGAAGTAGACCGAGGCGACCGCGTTGTCCAGTTGGACACTGGGTTCGAGGTCGATCCAGGGCAATGCCTCTTCAGGCAGCACTTCTGGGCGTACGTCGGGCTTGGCCTCGCCAACACCGATCTCCCATTCCCGAAAGAATGAGAACTGGTAGATCCGTACATCTGCCTTGGTCAGCGGACCGGGGCCCTCCCGAACGGCCTCATAATCGCTGCGCAGGTCGATGACATCCGTCAGGCCCAGCCCCAGCAGCTGATCCACGTCGGAGGCAGTGAGCGTCTGCAGATTATCGGACCGCAGCAGTCGACCAGGAATGATTTTGCCGCCATCTGTGGTCGGGATCCCCCCGACGTCGCGCATATTGGCCAAGCCGTCGAGGTCGATCCACATCCGTTCCACCCAGTCAGCGTAATAGGGCGCGCCCCAGCCGACTGGGTGGTGATTGGTTGAGCTAACTAGTTGCCGTAAACCTTAATGTTGAACGGTAGGCAGGCTAGGCGAGCTCCGGCCGAACCGGTCACAGGGTCAGTCCCCAGAGCGTGAAGCACGATTGACCGCTTGCCCTCCGGGATGAAGGACACCGTCGCTGTTGACCGTGCATCTCCTTCTGAATCCACATCGAGGTCCAGCCAAACCTCAGTCTTTTTGATGTTCGGGCCTGAGAGTCCTTCGATGGACTCCCAGCTGACGTTGTAGTGAGGTCCTGCCCCGTCCGGAGGTCCCGGATTGTCGGCATCACATGGCCCTTGGTGCAAATGCACACCGTAGGTCCCCTTGGCGTGGACCCCGCTGACACGAAGCCTAAAGAAGCTTCTGCCGTCCATGCCGATCATGACCGCCGATGCTCTGGCGTCCTTGAACACATCAGGACTGGTGGTAGTGAAGTCGGTCAGCTTGCCGCTGAAGTATCCCCAGCTCATGTCGTCATCGGAGCTCGCGCTAACGCCGCGATGATTGTGATCGGCGTAAGCGGCGGTGGGAGTGAGAAGAAGAGCTGATGCAGCCAGGGCAGCAATTGCCGGCTTGCGGTAGCGGGCCACGATTCCCCTTTAAGAGACTTAAATGATCAAAGTCCCGGGCAGGGGCCCCCACAGGTCACTTGTCCCCCGACCGAGTCACCTCGGGTCAGCCTAGGTGATGAAACGCAAGCGCGTCGGAATTTCGAGTGATCTCAGAAATAGATTTAGCTGGCCCAGTGCCCGGTGAAGAACAACCAGCTCCACCACAGCATGAGCACAATTTCGACAGTGAATGCAGCCGCCACAAGGAGCCGATGAACAGGCGGAGAAATTCTGCTAGGTCCTGCCACCCAGCGGCCAAGCATGATCCACAGGGGAAACCAGAGCAATGTGGCGCGGTTGACTGAGAAGAACCAATACGACATAGAAAAGGCGAGCACCTGCATTCCGACCCAGGTGGCCTCGCCCCACATCGTCCGGTCAGACCCGTTCGGCGACCTCCTCGCGCGCAAGCTGACGACGATGCACCAGATGGTCACTGCAATGCCTACGGCCATCGATATCATTTCGCCCCGGAACACCGCGGCCCACCACGGATGATTGGGGTACGCGCCGGGGATGACGGCCGGAATCGTGTTCAGGAAGGATTCCCAGGGCCAGGTCAGCTCGCGTACCCAACCCCTCGTCTGCGCGTGATACCAGGCCGCCCAGCTTTCAGTGAGGGCATATAAATATGTCGCGTAGGCCACGATCACCGATGCCGGGATCAGCATCAGTGCCCCTCGGCGCAGTTTGGCCGCGGTGGGCTTCCTGTCAGTGATGATCATCACCAACAGTGCGCAGATCAGGAAGAGGCCGGACACTCGTAGCGTGCAGGCGATTGCCGTGAGCACGGTGGCAGCCAGCCAGCGGTCGGAGCGGGCTCGCTCCCAAGCCCAGAAGGCCGCGGCGCAAAAAAGGGATTCGGTATACGGCACCACGGTAAAGACGGCGGTCGGGGCGAACAGCCACGCTACCGCCGCCCAGGTGCCTCCAAGCCGATAGAGCGCCGCAGCGGCGATGGCTGAGCAGACTAGGGAGAGCACCACACCCGTAATCGCGACTGGCACTCCCAATTGAGTGAACAGCCAAAAGATCACCGGCAAACCGGGGAAGAAAGCCATCAAGGTGCCGGCGGGATCACCGAAGTACCCGTCGGCGGCGAGCTTGGCGAGGAGCTGCACATCCCAGTTGGTCACCATGTGGGTGAGGCTTCGATGTTGCACGACGGCCAGGACGAGGGCGACCGCCGCGATCATGCCCCGGCTGGCCAGCCAGGCCTGGATGACGGTCCGCCCTGGGGACGATGAGGTGTACTCAGCTGGTGGGGCTGCTGACCGGGCGACGTCTTGCAGCATTAGGCATTCCGTCTCGGGACCGTGGTTCCGGTGAGCACCTGGAACCAGCGGGCATCCGGCGCCTCATCGAGTACGCCCCCGGCCGGATCGTCGACCCCATCACGGCGTACCGGATCCTGCTCCGGCCGCAGCGCATCTCGGACAACCATGATCACAACCCAGCTTTGGGTGCAGAGCCTGATCAGGACTGAGAACCAGTAGATCCGATCGGGTGAGTTGTCTCCAGGTGTCAGGTAGCCGCCGAGGTGCCACCAGATGGCGACGAAGTAGATCAGCTCGCCGGCGGTGAAGATCAACCAGTCCCGCCATTTCGGTCGCGCCAAGATCATCAGCGGTAGCAACCAGAGCACATACTGCGGTGAATAGACCTTGTTGGTCATCAAGAATGCGGCAACGACCAAGAAAGCCATCGCGCCGAACCGCGGTCGGCGAGGTGCGCTCAAGATCAAGACCAAGATACCGAGGCAGCACAGAGCAAAGAGTCCCGCGCTGACCCAATTGAGATACGGGACCTGGCGGCCAGCCAAGGAGAGCACGTACCAGATCGATCCCAAGTCACCGCCGCGCTCAGTGTTGAACTGCCAGAAGCTGCGCCACGCATCGGGGGCGAGCAGCAGCACTGGAAGGTTGACCAAGCCCCAGCTCACCAGGAAGGTCGACAAAGTCACCACGAAGTCGCCCATCCTCCTGGCTCGCAGGCAGAGTAGGAAGAGCGGCCCAAGTATGAGTGCCGGATACAGCTTGGCCGCCGCGCCAAGCCCTAGCATGACCCCGGTCAGACCAGGCCGGCGTCCGGACCAGCAAGCCATGGCAAGCGCAGTCAGGGCCACCGGCAGCATGTCCCAATTGATCAAGGCAGCCGCGGCCACGCATGGGGACGCGGCTAGCATCATCGCGTCCCAGGGCCGCCCGACCGGCGTACCCACCATCGCCCAAAGCGCGACCAGGAACAAGGCACCGAGCAGCACGGTGTT
>JAICEV010000079.1 GCA_025923975.1 Propionibacteriaceae bacterium | reverse complement strand
TTCTCGATCACCATGGCGAGATCGGCGTCGAGCTGTCGTCCGTCCGACACCCAGCTGCCCGCGATCCAGCCGAATAGCGCCGCAACGTCTGAGATACCGGCTGCGTTGAGTGCGTTGTGGACTTCGATATCCAGATTGCGACCCAGCTCCAGGCGCCGGAAGAGCTTGATAATGCCAGTGTCTCCGAGCATCACTGAGGTGTTGCTCTGCTGCCCGGTGAACAGTCGGGGCTCAAGATCAGCTTTCAGGCTGGCTGCCGATGTGGTGGTGAAACGAACCTCGCTGTCCGGGCTACGCAGCCGTTGACCGCTCAACAACGCGGTCAGTATCGCAGCACATGCCTGCGGATCCTGTGGAGCGTCATACGCGATCACGGGACCAAGATCAGGATCGGTAAAACGACCGATCTCTGCGTGGTGGAGGTCCGCGTGTGGGGCGGAGCGATATGAGACCGCGAGCTGGTAATACTCAGTGCGCACGTCCGCAACCTCATGAGCCATCTCAGGTGTTCCGACAGCTGCAAGATCACGGGCGTCCTGCTCCTCCAGAAATTGATTGCGCACGGCCGAGGACGGCTCAGGATCTTCCTGGGGTAAATACTCGACCTCGGCGATCTCGAACCGCACTGCCGGAGCGGCGCCGGGCCTGAAGAATTCCGAAACCTCCGTCAGCCACGGCAAGGACGTCAGCGATCGCAGCCGGGCGCGCCGACCTTTGCCGGCGAACCACCGCGCATTGGAGATGTACCCCAGGACCTGATCGGCGACCTGAGGATCGGCTGTGCCGCTCACGGTGTCCTAGCCCTGTGCGGTAGCCGGCCCCGCGGCAGTGCTTCGTGAGCCGTACCGAATCAGCGTGAGAATGTGCGCGGGATCGTCGTGAGTGAGCCTGACGAAGGCGTGCTGCCCCCAGCGCCAGGTTTGTCCGGTGAGCTCGTCGTGGACCAGGTAGACGTCGCGTGCCGTAAGGCCCAGCGCCTCCATGTCAAGGTAGATCTCGGTCTCGACGATGTTGTGGGGATCCAGGCTGCATACCACGATCACCACGTCGTCACCGCTCCGCTTGGAATAGACCAGCGCGTTGACGTGCGGGGCGTGGTGGAAGTGCAGGTCGCGCAGCTGCTGCAGCGCAGGGTGTTCTTTGCGGATGTGGTTCAGCCTGCCGAGCAGCATGTTGAGGTTCTCACCACTCTCATCCGAGGCCTTCCAATCCCGCGGACGGTACTGGAACTTTTCGGAGTCCAAATACTCCTCGCGGCCCTGAGCAAGTGGGGCGTTCTCGAACAGCTCGAAGCCTGAATAGATGCCCCACAGCGGCGAAAGCGTCGAAGCGAGCACGGCGCGTATGGTGAACGCAGGCTTGCCGCCCCACTGCAGGAAGTGGGGCAGGATGTCGGGGGTGTTGGGCCAGAAGTTCGGCCGGAAGAAGCTGTCCGTCTCGGATGTCAGCTCCTGCATGTATTCCGCGATTTCCCACTTCTCATTCCGCCAGGTGAAGTAGGTGTAGGACTGCTGGAATCCGGATTTGCCGAGAGCACGCATCATGGCCGGCTTGGTAAACGCCTCGGACAGGAACAGCACATCCGGATCGGTCTTGCGAACCTCACCCAGTAGCCACGCCCAGAAGTTGACCGGCTTGGTATGCGGATTGTCCACGCGGAAGATCCGCACGCCATGGCTCATCCAGAGTTTAAGGATGCGCAGGCTCTCCTGATAGATCCCGTCGCGGTCGTTGTCGAAGTTGATGGGATAGATGTCCTGGTACTTCTTCGGTGGATTTTCCGCGTACGCGATCGTGCCGTCGGCCCGCTTGGAGAACCACTCCGGATGCTCCGTAACCCACGGATGATCGGGGGAGGCCTGGAGTGCGAAGTCCAGTGCCACCTCGAGCCCCAAGGACTTGGCCTTTTCGACGAACCGGTCAAAGGCGTCAAAGTCACCAAGGTCTGGATGAATGGCGTCGTGTCCACCCTCATCGCCGCCGATTGCCCATGGGGAGCCCGGGTCGCTGGGGCCTGGAGCCAGTGTGTTGTTTGGCCCTTTGCGGAAGGTTCTGCCGATGGGGTGGATGGGCGGGAGGTAGACAACGTCGAAGCCCATCGCCGCCGCGGCCTCCAGCCGCTCATGCGAGGTATCGAATGTGCCTGATATCCATTTCTGGTTCTCCTCATCCCACATGGCACCCTGCGAGCGTGGGAAGAACTCGTACCAGGAGGAGAACAGCGCTTTGCGGCGATCCACGAAGATCGGGTAGTCCGGCGTGGGTGAGACCATCTCGCGCGGACCGAAGCGTTTCATGGCGGCGCGGACGTCGTCGGCCAGTACGACCTCCAGGCGGTCCTCGACTTGTTGTCCTGAGTCGAGGTTCTTTGCCGCACCTTGCAGCAGTGCTGCAGTCGGATAGTCGCTGGCCGCTTCGGCTTCAGCAGCGGCTCTGTCAAACAGCGCGATGCCCTCGGTACACACCAGCGCAACGTCGATGCCGGCCGGAATCTTGATCTCGGCATTGTGCACCCAGGTCTCCCACGGATCGCTCCAGCCCTCGACCCGGAACGTCCACAGCCCTTCGGTCTCGAGCACGACCGATGCGGTCCACCAGTCGAAACCCTGCGGCGTGGTGGGATGCATCGGCTCGAGCCGCTCTTTGCCTGCTGGATCGGTGAGTACCACTGACGCGTTGACCGCGTCATGGCCTTCGCGGAACACAGTCGCCCGGATGGGAATCGACTCGCCGACCACCGCCTTTGCCGGATAGGCGCCACCCTCGATCACCGGCGACACTTTGTGCACCGGAATGCGATCAAAGATCGCTCCGAGTGTCGGCTTTCTGATGGTGACGGTCGGTTGGTCGGCAGATGAGGTGTCGGGCGGTGTCGTGGACGCTGAAGACGAAGATTCTGTGGAGCCTGGCTGAGCCGCGTCGCGCTCAGGCAATGGAAGCCCGGAATTTGTTGCCGTCACGAGTGTCAACTTATCGGCCCCGCCGGCTGAGTGGCAGGGGGCAGATACATCGAAGCTCTAACCGATAGAGCAGAAACCCCCGTGGCATCTAATGTTCGCCGGTAGGTTAATCGAGTGCGCGCTATCCGTCGTTTTATCGTGCGCCCGGTACTGCCTGAGGTTTTGAAGCCTCTTGGCGATTTGGCCCGCAACCTTCGCTGGTGCTGGCACGCGGAGACGCAAGATTTGTTCCGGTCGGTCGATCCGCAACTGTGGGACCGTACCGGTGGTGATCCCATCAGGCTGCTCGCTGACGTATCCGTTGAGCGTCTCCAGGCGCTGGCCACCGACAAGCGTTTCCTGAAGAACCTTCGCCTCATTCAAGCCGATCTTGCCGACTATCTGAGCGGCGATCTGTGGTACCAGGGCTACGCGGCTGAAACCCCCCCAGCACCGGTGAGTATTGGCTACTTCTCACCTGAATTCGGCATCACAGAGGTGCTCCCCCAGTACTCGGGTGGCCTGGGCATTCTCGCCGGGGATCACCTGAAGGCCGCGAGCGATCTCGGAGTCCCAATCATCGGAGTCGGCCTGCTCTATCGTCAGGGCTACTTCCGGCAGTCACTGAATGCCGCGGGCTGGCAACAGGAGCGCTACCCGCTGTTGGACCCGAACTCGTTGCCATTGACCTTGCTGCATGATGACGCCGGCCCGATCCGGATCGAGGTCCCCCTTGCCGGGGGTGCGCTGTTCGCCCAGGTCTGGATAGCCCAGGTTGGCCGGGTGCCGCTCCTGATGTTGGACTCCGACGTCGAGCAGAATGCAGGCTACGAGCGAGAGGTCACCGATCGGCTGTACGGCGGTGGTACCGACCATCGGCTCGAGCAAGAGGTGCTGCTCGGCATGGGCGGCGTCCGCGCCATCCGCTCCTACTGCCGGATTACGGGCGCCCCGGCGCCGGCGGTCTTTCACACTAATGAAGGCCACGCTGGATTCCTGGGGTTGGAACGAATACGCGAATACATGCAGGAGGGCCTGGACTTCGATACCGCGCTTGAACTCACCCGTGCGGGAACGGTGTTCACGACTCACACCCCGGTTCCGGCTGGCATCGACCGGTTTCCGCGCGAGCTCATCGTTCGCCAGTTCACGGGTTTTGAGGATCTGCCGCTCGACCGAGTCCTCGCGCTAGGCGCTGAGGATTACGAGGGCGGGGACTCGAGCAAGTTCAACATGGCGGTGATGGGATTCCGGTTGGCTCAGCGGGCCAACGGAGTATCTGCGCTGCATGGCTCAGTGTCCCGCGAGATGTTCCAGGGGCTGTGGCGATCGTTCGACACCAGCGAGGTGCCGATCAGCTCCATAACCAACGGTGTGCACCATCTGACCTGGGTGCACCGCGAGCTGCTCGACCTGCTGGAAGCGCCGACCGGCAGTCCCTCTGAGAGTGACGGCTATGACTGGAACGCGCTGGAAGCGGTCGACAGCAAGACGATCTGGGCGCTCAAGCGCAGGATGCGCGAGGACCTGATCGCCATGACGCGCGCCCGGCTAGCAGCCAGCAGCACCACTCGCGGCATGCCTGCGGACTGGGTCGCCAAGGTGCTCAATCCCGATGTGGTGACGTTTGGCTTTGCCCGGCGGGTGCCGTCGTACAAGCGGTTGACCTTGATGTTGCGTGATCCGGCTCGGCTAAAGAAGCTGCTGACCGACCCGAACCGTCCGATCCAGATCGTCATCGCAGGCAAGGCCCATCCAGCCGATGAGGGCGGAAAGGCATTGATCCAGCAGATGGTGCAGTTCGCCGATGACCCGGAGGTGCGGGAGCACATCGTGTTCCTGCCCGACTACGACATGGCGATGGCCAAGCGGCTCTACCCAGGCTGTGACGTGTGGATGAACAACCCGCTGCGGCCTTACGAGGCCTGTGGCACATCAGGGATGAAGGCGGCGCTGAACGGTGCCGCGAACCTGTCGATCCGCGACGGGTGGTGGGACGAGTGGTTCGACCCCGCGTACGGCTGGGAGATCCCTTCGGCGGAAGGCGCCGACGGTGCCGAGCGTCGTGACGATCTTGAGGCAAAGGCGCTCTACGACATCATCGAGAACGAGATCGTGCCGCGCTTTTATGATCTTGACAACCGCGGGCTGCCGGAGCGCTGGATTCAGATGATCCGGGACACCATCGCAGGCCTGGGGCCCAAGGTCGTGGCGTCGCGGATGGTCCGCGACTATGTCACGAACCTGTACACCCCTGCCGCGGTTTCCAGCCTCGCGCTCAATGGTGCGCGAGGTGGAGCGACGGCACTCGCAAGCTGGAAGCGCAGGATCCGTGAGGCGTGGTCAACTGTGGCCGTCGAGCATGTGGAGTCGCTCGGGGGTGAACAGATCGAGGTGGGTGCCAAGATCCATGTCAGCGCGCTGATACGGCTCGGTGATCTCACACCGGACGACATTCAGGTGCAGTTGGTTACCGGTCGAGTAAGTGGTGATGACCGGCTATACGAACCGCGGGTGAATCCGTTCCCGACCGGAGACACTGTCGACGGAGGGTTGCGGCGGTACGAGAGCTGGGTGGAGGCCAAGCGTGCCGGTGACATCGGCTACACCGTACGCGTTGTCCCGTATCACCCGCTGCTGGCGAGCCAGGCGGAGATGGGTCTCGCGACGCTGCCGGCGAGCACACCGACACCCCCATCAGCTAGATACGTCCCGGCTTAATTCGAGCTGCTCGCGCAATCGCGCTCTACGTTGATTGCTCGCTCCGCTCGCTGCGATGTTCGCTGGGTGCCGCCGTCCTCGTCGGAGCTGGCGGAACGAAAAGCGTTGTTCCGCCATCTCCTCCTGCAGATCGACGGCGCGACCATCGCGAATCCGCCGACTTCGTCGTCGCTCGCAGAGGATTCTCCGACGCTCGCAGCTATTGCCTCCACTACCGCTGACAAGTCGGCTAATCGACCTGGAGTAGTACCACGGTGTGACCGGGCAATTGCAAGGTGCTGCCGGCCGCCATCTTCTCCGTCGGGAGTTCGCCGTCGAGCCCTGTGTGCGCGAGGACCGTGTAGGTGTTGGCCCAGGGTCCGTCAGGCAGCTCCACCTGGATCGGATCCGAACCGGCATGGAACCAGATCAGAAATGCCTCATCCTGAGCTCGATACGGGTCGTCGTACGCGAGGTAGATGCCGAGCGTCCGCCGGGTGTGGTCCCGCCATTCCTGCTCTGTCATCTCAGCATTCCGACCGCCAAACCACGCGACGTTCTTACGCCCACATGGCTCGCCTTTCGGATCGAGCAGAAATTCCCCCTGTCGGAAGCCGTCCCGTCGCAAGACCGGACGCTCGGCACGTAGCTGGAGTAGCTTGCGAGTGAGATCGGTCTGGTCGTTCCAGGTCTCCTGGGTATCCCAAT
Organism: Propionibacteriaceae bacterium; assembly: GCA_025923975.1. Classification (GTDB taxonomy): domain Bacteria; phylum Actinomycetota; class Actinomycetes; order Propionibacteriales; family Propionibacteriaceae; genus Microlunatus. Next base: position 4,835 of record JAICEV010000079.1, on the reverse strand, counting down.
GCACCCAGGAGATAGGCGAATCCTGGCAATAGGCATTGTTGTTGCCCTGTTGGGTGCGACCGAGCTCGTCGCCCGCCGTAATCATCGGAACCCCGCTGGACAAGATCAAGGTTGCCATCAGGTTCTGCGCCTGACGATGCCGCAATGCGATCACGGTCGGATCGTCAGTCTCGCCCTCAACGCCGCAGTTCCAGGAGCGGTTGTCGTCAGATCCGTCGCGATTCGACTCACCGTTGGCGCCATTGTGTTTGACGTTGTATGTCACCAGGTCACGCAGAGTGAACCCGTCATGAGCAGTGACAAAGTTGACGCTCGCCGCGGCTGTGCGACCGTCCCGATGGAAGACGTCGGGCGAACCGAGCAACCGCTGTGCCAGCTCACCTACGCCGTTGGTGTTGCCGCGCCAGAAGTCGCGGATGTGGTTGCGGAAGCGATCATTCCATTCGCTCCAGCCCGGCCCGAAGCCTCCCACCTGGTAGCCGTACGGACCCATATCCCACGGTTCGGCGATCATCTTGACCTGGCTCAGCACCGGATCTTCGCGGATTGCCTGCTTGAACGGATGGTCCTGGTCAACGTGATGCCGCTCGTCCCGGATCAAGGTGCTCAGCAGGTCAAATCGGAAGCCGTCCACTCCCATTTCGGTGACCCAGTAGCGCAGCGAGTCGAGCACCATGCGCAGCACGCCTGGTTCGGAGGTATCGACCGAGTTGCCGCAGCCGGTGACGTCGTAGTCATTGCGCTTGTCATCGGTCAGCCGGTAGTAGCCGAGGTGGTCTAGGCCTCGGAAGGCCAGCGTCGGGCCCTCGTGACCGCCCTCGCCAGTGTGGTTGTAAACCACATCGAGGATGACCTCGAGCCCGGCGTCATGCAGCGCGGTGACCATCTCCTTGAATTCCCGCACCTGCTGACCGAGTGTGCCGACCGACCCGTACGCCGCATGTGGTGCGAAGTAGCCGAGGCTGTTGTATCCCCAGTAATTGGAGAGACCACGTCCGACCAGGAAGGGCTCGGAGACGAAGTGATGCACCGGCAGCAGCTCAACTGCGGTGACGCCCAGCTCTACCAAGTGCTGGACGACAGCGGGGTAGGCCAACCCGGCGTAGGTCCCCCTCAAGTGCTCGGGAACCAACGGATGGAGCCGTGTGTAGCCCCTGACATGCAGCTCGTAGACCACCGTGTCCGACATCGGCCTACGTCGGTCGATCGGCCTGGGTGCAGGCGAGTCGGGCACCACAACACTGAGCGGCACGGCGGCGAACGAGTCAGTCGTATCGGGAATGTAGTTTGACTCGGGCGTGTGATCGAGAATCGGGCCGGAGTAATCGACGCCTCCGGTGATCGCTCGCGCGTACGGGTCGAGGAGCAGCTTGGCGGGATTGAAGCGAGCGCCGGCGGCGGGGTCCCATGGTCCGTGGACACGGAAACCGTACCGTTGCTCGGCGCCCACCCCATGAACGAAGACAGTCCAAACGCCATCGTCATCCCGGGTCATGTCATAGTTCGACTGATGACGGTCTTCATCGACCAGAGCCAGCTCGACTCGCGTTGCGCGGGGGGCCCAGAGCCCGAAAGAGGTACCACCGTCGCCCATATGTGCACCGAGGACTGAGGTGTCCTCCGGCACTGGCAATGCAGTGGATGACATATCGAGGCGCCTTTGCGTCGACTTACTTGTCGTGATCTAGCTGGTCACGGTGAAAGCGTGATACCCCGCCCGCGGGCGAAGATGCGCCTCATTCTGCCGCAGTTGGCCGACAAATGCCGACGATCCGGGCGCCGAGAAGGGGTAGAGCAACCGGTTTCGTTGCTAACCGCAACATAAAGGAGGCGCGATGTCAACCATTCGGGCACCGTACGAGATGCTCCGGAGTGGGCTACCGGGACTCAAGGTCACTGCGGAACTGCGGCACTGGGCCCGGGACGCTCGCGCTGACCGCTTCGGGCTCCTCTCAAATTTCCGACCGTTGCGGAGTTTCGATGGGTGACCGCCCCCACGGCGCTCGAATCTCCGGCCAGGGCGGGCTTTTCGATGGGTGACCGCCCCCACAGCGCTCGAATCTCCGGCCAGGGCGGGCTTTTCGTACGGGCGACATCAGGTTGCCGCCGGACGGTCGGTGAAGATCCGGTGCCATTCGGCCGGAATCCGACGCGAGCGCAGGCGGCAGCCGCGATCAGTGAGGGCGCGCCGGATGCGTTGCAGGGTCTCGAGAGGATCGTCATACAGGCCCTCAGCCGTGACGATAATCAGGCGCCAGCCATCGCGCTCAAGTGCCTCACGTCGTTTGATGTCCTTCAGCCAATTGGCACGCACATCGGTATGGTGTCGGCCGTCGTACTCGATGATGAGCTTGAGTTCGGGATAGCAAAGATCGAGTCGCTGCGACCAGTCGCCATTCAATTCACGAAGGATGTAGTTGACCTGGGGTTCGGGTAGCCCAGCCAACACAATGAGCATTCGCAGCCGCGACTCCCTCGGCGAATCGACTCCCGCCCGGACGTACGCAGCCGCTCGGCGAGCTAGTCGAGCGCCCTTACCGAGGTAGCCATCGGCCGCTACGACCAGCCCCCCAGGCGTGGTCCGCTTGCGTCGTACCAGCGAATCTCCGAGGGCGACGAGGTCCACGAGGTCCTGACGGGATGCGGCTACCTCCAAGAAGACGCGCGTAGGTTCAGAAATGAGCAGTCCTCGGTAAACGCGGGGATTCTGGTCGCCCTTGGCGCGATGGGCCACGATGCCACGCCGTTCCGATCTCGATGATCCCTTTGGAACGCTGACATGGACGTCATTGAGGTCACCGACTGAGGCGCCCCATAGCGCGGCGGCGGTCTCGTGGCTGACGAATGAGCCGGGCGGACTGATGTGCAGTGCAGCGGCTGCCATCTGGTGCACTCCGATCTTGGACCCAGATCGTACGTACAAGCCGTGGAACAAGCGCTGGAATCGTCGACTGCCCAGGTCGACATCAGTGAATCCGGCGGCGAGGGCTTCGGTCCGTGTGAATGGTTGTGAAGTGTTGAGAGACATGCCGTCGAGCTTGGAGGAGTTCGGATCGGCTGACGCAGCTATCCACAGCCCAATTTGAGGAATCCTGCCTCCCGGTAGGGAAGCCCGCATTGGTCGGAAATTCGAGAAGCGTGAGGCCGGTCAACGACCGAAAAGTCCGCAACGGTCGGAAATTCCAGGGGCGTGAGGCCGGTCAACGACCGAAAAGTCCGCATTGGTCGGAAATTTGATAAGTGGGGGAGTCGAGTCGAGCCAGGGGAGGAGGGAGCTAGGCGATGGCGCGGACCTTGTTGTTGCGTGGCTCGTGAGTGAGTTCGGCCTTGCCCAGCGCTTCCAGCAGCGGCGGCAGGTACATGCCGAAACGGCCGCGATAACCCTTACGCAGGCCATACCAGCCGCCAACGGGATTGTCCTCCGAGCGTCCCCACGCCTCAACGGTGCCCTCGTTAGCGGGCTTCTGTTCATCGGCGGCGCCGAGGTCGACCCAATCGCCTTGTTCGGTAAGCCAACTGTGCAGGTCCTCGATGCATCTGAGTTGATACCTCAGTTGGGTCGATCCGACCTGGCAGAACAGCGTCGGTGGGTCAGCCGTCTCGTCGGCCCACATCGTGTAGCTGGCGGTTCCGGGGGGAGTGCTGAGCTGCCATGGGTCGTCTTTGGTTCCTGCGGCCATATGGCGGATTCTCGCAGACTCGAAGAGAAAGCAGCAGACTGCTACTCGTGGTGATGAGGGATGTACGGGAGCTCGGCACGATCCTGTCGATCTGGGCCCATCCAGATGACGAGGCCTATCTGTGCGGCGGCATCATGGCGATGGCCGCGGCCGCGGGTTCTCGGGTCGTTTGCGTAACGGCCAGTCGCGGCGAGCTTGGTGTGACCGATCCGACGAGGTGGCCGCCTGAGCAGCTCGCTTCCATTCGCGAGGCCGAGCTGGCGGCGTGCCTACGCATCCTGGGCGTAACGGAGCATCGCTGGTTGGGCTATCCAGATGGCGGCTGCGCGGACGTGGACCTGGATACAGCAGCCGGCCAGATTGCAGGGATGATTCGCGAATTGGCTCCAGAGACGATCCTGACCTTCTCCCCTGACGGTCAAACAGGGCATCCAGACCACATTGCGGTGCACCGCTGGACCGTCGAGGCCGTACGCCGCGCCGGTATCGGCACCCTCCACGTGGTCGCCAACACTCAGGATTGGCTGGATGATCATCTTCCGCAGTGGATCGAGTTAGGTGCGATCGTCGGTGATCCGCCGGTTGCTTGGACTGGGCCGCTCAGCATCGATGTTGCCCTGACTGGCCAGCTGCTAGACCGTAAGCTCGCGGCGTTGGCCGCCCAGGCCAGCCAGACCGAGGCGTTGCGGGCGGTGGTCGGCGAAGAGCGCTATCGAGAGATCATCCGGATTGAGCGATTCGCGGCCTTTGCGCTCGAGACGGCCCGTGCTTCGTAGGGTGGGAGCTGGAGTAGGCTTTGTTACTCATGAGTAATTTAGCAGTAGCGCGGGAGTGCCCATGAAGATTGTTGTGCTGGTCAAGTACGTCCCGGACGCGACGGGGGAGCGGTCCTTCGCCGCGGACGGAACTGTCGATCGAGCCCGTAGCGATGGGTTGCTGTCGGAGCTTGACGAGTACGCCGTGGAGCAGGCCCTGCAAATCGCTGATGAGCGCGACGACGTCGAGGTCGTGGTCATGACTCTGGGACCTGAGGACGCGGCGGACGCCATCAAACGCTCCCTCCAGATGGGCGCATCGGCAGGAATCCACATCATCGATGACGCGGTACACGGCTCCGACGCTGCGGCAACGAGCGCGATATTGGCCGAGGCGATC
>JAICEV010000078.1 GCA_025923975.1 Propionibacteriaceae bacterium | reverse complement strand
GTTCTTCGACGTGCCCTTCGCGGCCTTCGCGCATCGCGGCGGAGCAACCTACGAGCCGAACCGCTATCGCGAAAACAGCCTGCATGCATTCAAGGAGGCGGTCGCCCTCGGATACCGCTTCCTGGAGACCGATGTACATGCCACCCGCGACGGCGTACTACTGGCCTTCCATGATCGAGTGCTCGATAGGGTGACCGACCGCACCGGAGCGGTTGCCGCGCTGACCTACGCGGAAATTGCCGAGGCCAGGATCCACGGAATTGACCCGATCCCGCGGCTGTCTGAATTGCTCGTCGAATTCCCTGACGCACGGTTCAACGTTGACGTGAAGTCACCTCAGGCAGTGGCGCTCTTGGCAGAGACGATTGAAGAGTACGAGGCGTACGACCGCATCTGTGTGGCCTCGTTTGGGATCCGCCGCCTCTATGAGCTACGTCGGCTGCTCGGCTGGCGCGTCCCGTCTGCCGCAAGCTCCTTGGGAGTTGCCGCTAATCGCTTTCTCCCGTGGGTTACCTGGGCGCTGAACACGCCCGCACCGGTGCTACAGATTCCGATCTCCCTCCCTATGCTTCACCGTCAGCTCACCGTCGTCACACCGGCACTCGTAGACGCCGTCCATCGGGCCGGCAAGAAGGTACAGATCTGGACCGTCGATGACTCCGAAACCATGGAAAGACTCATCGACGCAGGTGTCGACGGTATTTTCACTGACCGGGTGGACACGTTGAAGGACGTGCTCATCCACCGCGGCTTGTGGGCTGAACGGTAGATCGAGAGGGCCATGACGGAGAGCGACCGCGCGGAGCAGGCAGCTGAGATTCGGCCGCCTGGCACGGAGATCGGGACGCGGATCAAACGTCGCATGGTACTTGCCTGGGGTCTGTGGGATTGGGGATCCTCGGCGTACAGCGCGGTCATCACATCGTTCGTTTTCGGTCCCTACGTCGTGCGCGGAGTGGTTGGAGACGCCGAACCAGGCGGCCTCACCGCAAACACCTGGCTGGGCATCTCGACCGCGACAGCGGGCCTCCTGGTCGCGGGGATTGCCCCGATCACCGGTCAGCGCGCCGACGCGAGCGGCCATCGCAGGCGCAGCCTCGCCATCTGGAGCGCGCTGGTCATTGCCGTGATGTTGGGCATGTTCGGCGTGAAGGACGATCCAAGCTACCTCTGGCTCGCGCTGGTCCTGCTCGCGGCCGGCGCTGTCTTTCAAGAGTTCGCCGTCGTCTCATACAACGCGATGCTGCCGCAGGTCTCCACTCCGGACACGATCGGCCGGGTGTCGGGATTCGGCTGGGCGATGGGCTACTTCGGCGGCATCTTCCTGCTGCTGATTTGCTACGTCGGATTCATCGCCCCGGATGTCGGCTGGTTCGGGGTTAGCTCCGCCAGCGGACTCAATATCCGAGCCGTGGCAGTCTTCTCGGCCATCTGGTTCGCGGTTTTCGCGATTCCGGTGCTGCTCGCCGTCCCCGAATCACCGCCTGGGCCCAAGCGGCGGCGGGTGAGTTTCTTCGCCTCGTACAGACTGCTGGTGAACGACATCAAGGATCTCTTCAAACGCGACCGGAACTCGGTGTACTTCCTTATCGCGTCAGCCCTGTATCGCGACGGCCTCGCGGCGATCTTTGCGTTTGGGGCGATTCTGGCGGTCAGTGTCTACGGCATGGGTCAGTCAACGGTGCTGATCTTTGGAATCGCCGCCAATGTCGTTGCTGCGTTGGGAGCACTCGGCATGGGTGCGGTCGAGGACCGGATCGGCCCCAAGAGAGTGATCATGATCTCTCTGATCGGGCTCATCACTACTTCGATCGTCCTGCTGTTTGCCCACGGCACCACGATGTTTTGGATCTTTGGCCTGCTCTTGACGCTGTGGGTCGGTCCCGCCCAGGCCAGCTCCCGGGCGTTCATGGCACGAGTTGCGCCGGTTGGTCGGGAAGGCGAGATGTTCGGGTTGTATGCCACCACGGGCAGGGCTGCCTCCTTCTTGGCACCCGGACTTTTCGCCCTCTTCTCAGGTTTGTTCTCCGACCGCATCGGTATCGTGGGGATCGCTCTCGTGCTGCTGGCCGGCGCCTTGTTGCTGGCCAAGGTGAAGTCGCCACCAAGACAACAGGTCAGGGTCTCCGAATAACGTGCATCAGCCGGACAGTGGGTATGGGAGCGCTGGAACATATTCGCCTGGCCGCGAGTTGAACAATTCGGGTGTGGGGAACGTCAGGAAATTAGACGGAGGTTGTGCTCATGGCTGATCGTTCACTGAAGGGTACGGGTCTCGGGGCCAAGAGCTTCGAGGACGAGGCAGGCGTTGAGTTTGCGGCTCGGCAGGAGGTCGGCTACGACTGTCCCCGAGACCACCATTTCAGCCTCGTGTTCGCCGCGGAGGCAGACATTCCTTCGGTCTGGGAGTGCCCTCGTTGTGGCGCGGAATCCTTGCGTTCTGATGGCGAGCGGCCCGAGCTCAAGGAGGAGAAGCCGGCGCGTACGCACTGGGACATGCTGCGTGAGCGGCGTTCCATCGCCGAACTCGAAGACTTGCTGGCCGAGCGGTTGAACCAACTCCGTTCTGGCGAGTTGGGCTCCACCGCATTGTCACGGAACACCCGACCTAAGAAGACCGCCTAAACGTAGACGGCTCGACAGACCTGGGCCGCCGTCTCGTCAGGTGCCGCTGTCCCCCGATCAGCGGCGCGGATACGAGAGGGCGGCCCCTTTTTGATTGGGAGCTGGATTATCAGCGAGGGTCCTCTGGGCGCCCCGATGCTGACGGCTCCTCGATCTCCCCCGCGATAATGGTCGGATCCTGCGGTCTAAGGCGAGAAGTCGAAGGCGTCTCAACAGTCTCCCCTTCGATGAGGTTCTCGCGGTCTAGCCGCGCCCGCATCACCGGAATGCCCAGTCGGTTGATCCGGCGTGCCACAAAGAAGGCGATTACCTTCCGAGCAAGCGGCCGACTCCAGCGCAGCAGGAACAGGAAACCAATGATGTCGGTCAGGAAGCCGGGGAGCATCAGCAAGACGCCGCCGACGAGGATCAGCGCGGCGTCCGCCAGCTCGCCGGTCGGCACCTTGCCATTGGTGAAGGCGTCGTTAAGCGCCTTCCAGGCACGTGAGCCCTCGTGACGCATAAGGAGTACGCCGATGACCGCCTCTACGATCAGGATGAGCACTGTCGGCAGCAGTCCCAGCCATTGACCGACCTGCACCAGCAGCCAGACTTCCAAGATCGGGATCGCGATCAGCAGCAGCGCCAACAGGGCGAGCGGCCATCCATGACGAAGCCTCATGACGTCAGAACTCTCCGCTTCGTTACGAGTCCGCGCAACTGCTTAGCGCGGTGCTCCACTCCCCACATAGTCGTCAGCAGCAGAGCCTCAATGACGATTCGCTTGCTCATCTTCGAATCGCCGTACTCACGCTCGATGAAGGTGATCGGCACCTCGACTACCCGGAATCCGGCCTTCAAGGCTCGCCAAGCCAAATCAACCTGGAAGCAGTAGCCGGCTGAGGCGACGTTGTCGAGTCCTAGCCCCAACAGCGTTTTACGGCGAAAGGCACGAAAGCCGCCGGTTGCGTCGCGCAGCGGGATACCAAGCATGATTCGAGTCCAGAGATTTCCGCCGCGGGACAGCGTTTCCCGCGACTTCGGCCAATTGACCACCTTACCCCCCTTGACCCAGCGCGATCCGAGGACAAGATCAGCGTCAGTGAGCGCGGCCAGCAGTCCTGGTAACTGTTCCGGCTGATGTGACCCGTCGGCATCCATCTCGACCAGCACCTCGTAGCCTTCGTTGAGGCCCCACTCGAACCCCGCTAGGTACGCGGCGCCCAAGCCCTCCTTACCGAGCCGATGCATGACGTGCACGTGGTCGTCGGCGCTGGCGATCTCGGCGGCCAGCTTGCCAGTGCCGTCGGGCGAATTATCGTCGGCGATCAGGATGTGGGCATCCGGGACTGCTTCACGCGTCCGGCTGATGATGCGTGCGATGTTCTCCGACTCGTTGTAGGTCGGGATAATCACCAACGTCGGTCCGAGGGTGTCGGACTCGGTGCTTGGCGTTTCCATCTCGTTCTGGCTCGATTCCGGGGGCGTCGGTTGGCTCAACGGGAGTCTCTTTCGTGTTTGATTGCTTCGCTCGCAATGCTCACTCCGCGCCGGATCCCAGCGAATACGGCAGCAAGGCAGGCCAGCAGCGCCACCAGCGCTAGGCCCCTTTCCAGCCATGGGGCCACGCGGATGGCTGGCGTTAGGGCGCTCCGTAAGGGCATGTCGACGACCATGCTCTGTGCTGTGAACTCCTGTGTGCGCGTGGTAACCGTTCCGTCTCGAGTGATGAAACCAGAAATGCTGTTCGTCGTAGCCACTGCGATTTCTCTGCGGCTCTCCATAGCGCGGGCTCGGGTGATGGCGAACTGCTGCTCGATCTGGCCGGTACCGCCGTAGGTTGCGTTGTTGCTTTGCACCATCGATACCTGTGCGCCACCGATCAGAGCCCGATACATCGTCTGGTCGTACGCCAGCTCGAAGCAGATTGCGTCCCCGATCTTGATCTGCCGGCCGTCCACTGCGACATCGAGAACGCCCGGGTGCGTTCCAGGAATTGACTGGGCGCCGACCTGCTCCAACAACGGAATCAGCGGCAGCAGCTGGGCACGGAAAGGGATCCACTCACCGAATGGCACCAGATTCTGCTTGTCGTACCGCGCAGTAACACCGCGATCCGGATCCCACCACAATGCCGCGGTCTGACGCTCGTCAAACCCGGGCCCTTGCATGACAGCGCCAACCAGAATGGGGCGATCAGCCACGTCGGCGGCCGCCTGCACGGTCAGCCTTGTGAGCGGATCGACAGTCGGGTCGATGTCGGTGGAGTTTTCCGGCCAGAGCAGGAAATCCGGCAGGGGAACCTCACCGACGCGGGCTTTTGTCATCAGCTTGATCGTCTCTGACAAGTGATTATTGGTGACCGATCGGGCGCGACCCATTGCCTCAATGCCGCGGCCTGGGATATTGCCCTGCACTATGCCGACTCGAACGCTCCCGGCCGAGGTGACTTCGGGCTCGACTTGATAGAGCCGTAAGGCTGAGCCGAGCAGGAGAAGGCTCACAGCCCCCGCGACGGCGATGAATAGGTGGCTGAGCCTGGCCGGTCCGCCCCGCCGGGCCATCCATGCCGTCAGGACGATCCACGCAATGAGCTGCCCGATAAGGGCCGCAACGAAGGAAACACCTGCGACTCCGATGATCGGATAGAACCCCGCCAGCGGTGTGTCAACGGCTGCGTAGCCGATCCGGGTCCAGCCGAAACCGCCTAACGGAATCCGTGAATAGGCGTACTCGATCAGCACCCAGCAACAGGCCGCGGCTAGCGGCCACCACGGCAGCCGGCTGACCAGTGTCAGGGCTAGTCCAAGAAGGCCGAAGAACAGCGCCACGAAAAGGATCAGCAACGCGGCGATCCAGGTTCCGAGAACATGCACCCAGCTGATTGCGAGTGTCAGCATGGTCAGCCCAAACAGATACCCGAGCCCGACGGCGACGAGCGGACGCACCCCTCGGACGGCCAGCGTGAACGCGGGAATCCCAACTCCGAGCAGCGGCCACAGTCCGTACGGCTGCCAGCTCAGTCCCAGCGCGATTCCGGCAAGCAGCACGACCACGGCGCGGAGCAGCAATGGCACCGGATTGGGCTGCGAGGTTGGCGTCTCGACCGCAGACGTACGCGTCACAGACGCGAGGGGCCGAGACACGGACCGAGCCTACCTAACCTCTCACCACTCCAATCGGTATATGAACCGGCCCGCGGCGATGGTCGCAGCGCAGACTGGCAGCGGGACATCGTCGAGCCGAGGCAGCCCTCCGGGTTCCTCCAGACCGCTATCTGCTAGATCCCATACCGCGAGGTTGGCCAAGGCTCCGACCTGTATGGTGCCGGCGTTGTCGGTGAAAGCTGCCCAGTGGGCGCCTCTGGTTGCCGCGTCGAAGGCCGAAGCGATGCTCAACCGCTGGTCCGGTTGGCAGTGCTGTACTGCGGCTCGCACGGTACCCCAGCCGGCGAGTGAGGTCACCGGAGCGTCCGTTCCAAAGGCAAGGGGTACGCCGGAACGCTGCAGAGTGCCCATACGGTTCATGTTTTGCGCCCGGCTCGCACCGAGACGCTGCTCGTAAAGCTCCCCCGGCTTGCCCCAGGCCGCGTCGAAGGCCGGCTGCATGCTAGCCACCACACCCAGCTCGGCCAAGATTGCAATGTCGGCGTCGGAGATCATCTCCACGTGCTCCAGGCGATGTCGTGCCGCCCGAATGCTTCGGACCCCGAGGGTTACCGCCGCCTGGCGCAATCCCGACACGGCAGCTCCCACCGCGTCGTCGCCGATGCAGTGAAAGCCGGCTTGTAGTCCTGCCCGAGTGCAGGCGATCACGTGATCTGTGATCTGCTGCTCGGACAGGTATCGGGCACCGCAGGTTTCGGCGTCCGCGTACGGTTCCCGCAGCGATGCGGTACGCGAGCCGATGGCGCCATCAACGCAGAGATCACCAGCCAGGCCAGCCACGCCGGCTTGCTGAGCCCACTCAATAGTGGGCTCGGTTGCCAGCTCGCCCCAATACGTCGTGACGCCCATACCGAGCTCGGATGCGACGTCTCGGACTCGAGTGAGGTCCCCGATTGGTCCAAGATGCGGCCCGCCCAGCTCGTGCACCGCGGCCACACCCTGGGCGGCCGCGGCCTGCAGCGCCGTACGGGCAGCGGATCGACGCTGTTGGTCGGTAAAGAACCGGTCCAGGCTGCCGCGGCACAGATGATGGGCCTCGCGAGTGAGTAACCCGTCGGAGCGATATCCGATCGCCTGCGAGACACCCGGAAGTCGATCAAGAAGAGTGGAGGAAACCACGGCGGAGTGGACGTCGACCCGCGCCAGGTAGACAGCGACCCCGCCAGCCGCTCGGTCGAGCTCGGTTCGGGTCGGCGGCAGCGGCTCCGGCCAGGATCGTTCGTCCCAGCCATGGCCGATGATCACCTGCGCCTCGGGATGATGCCGGGCGTACGCTGCGACCCGCTGCACCGCGTCGTCCCTGCTCCTTGCATCGTTCAGGCCAAGTCCTGCCATGACCTGGCCGGTCTGGATGAGATGCACATGGGCATCGACAAAGGCGGGCGTCAGCAGCCGAGCGTGAAGATCAATTTCAGTCTGCCCCGGCGCTGCCCGACGGGCCGCCTCATCGCTGCCGACGAAGCTGATGACACCTCCGTCGGTCACAACAGCAGTCGCCCCTGGGAAGCCAGGAGCGTACACACGCCCCCCGACAAGGATCACGAATCAGTCCGGGATGAATCTGTCTTGGTCAGATCTGAGGGCGGTCCTCGAACGGAATCGAGAGGACCGTCGTAGTGTCGGTGGACACTTTAGCCTCTGATCGAATTCGCCCCAGAGTGGATTCCAGATGTTGCATCGTGGGGGCTTGAACCTTCAGCAGATAATTTGCTTCTCCGGCAACGGAATAGCAGGAAACAATCTCCTCGATGCCCTGCAAACGCTCCGGCGCGTCATCTGGCTGGCTCGGATCAAAGGGCTTGATCGCGACGAACGCCGTCACCAGCAGACCTAGCTCAGTGGCGTCGAGAATCGCCGTATAGCCCTTGATCACGCCACGCTGCTCAAGGCGCCGAACCCGTTGCTGCGCAGCAGAAGTGGACAATCCTGTTTCCTTGCCGATGTCTGTGTAGGACATCCGGCCGTCGCGCGCGAGCAGCGAGAGAATACGACGGTCGAGCTTCTCCATGTGGGCTATCGTGCCAGTATTCGGATGTGCGCTCACGCAAAATTATGCTTTTGGACACGGCTTCGTTGTACTTTCGTGCTTTTTATGGCGTACCCGATTCAATTCGTGGGCCGGACGGCACGCCGGTGAACGCACTACGTGGATTACTCGACTTCATCAGCCGACTGCACGATACCTACTCACCCTCCCATCTGGCGTGCTGCTGGGACAATGATTGGCGCCCGCAGTGGCGGGTGGATCTGCTTCCCTCATACAAGGCTCATCGAGTCGCGAAGTCGGGCGACGCCGTTGTCTCCGAGATGGCAAGCTCAGCGAACACGGCTGCTGAGGGCGTGCCCGAGGGGTTGGCGGCACAGGTCCCGTTGATCCTGGCCGTACTCGACTCGCTGGGCATCGCCGTGGTCGGCAAGGACGGTTACGAAGCTGACGACGTAATCGGGACGCTGGCGAGCACGGCGCCGATGCCGGTCGATGTCGTCACCGGAGACCGGGACTTGTTCCAGGTTGTCGACGACAAGCGCCAAGTCCGCGTGCTCTACATCGCCCGAGGGGTCGGCAAGCATGAGGTCGTCGATGACGCGTGGGTGCAGGCGAAGTATGGGATACCTGCCGCGGCGTACGTCGACTACGCCACGATGCGTGGCGACGCCTCCGATGGGCTGCCTGGAGTCTCTGGGATCGGTGACAAGACGGCTGCCACGCTGCTGAGCTCTTATCACAACATGGAGGGCATTCTCGCGGCGGCCAGCGGCCCAAAACCCAAGATCAGCGGTTCGGTGGCAGCCAAGCTTGGAGCCGCGATCGATTATCTTGCCGTCGCGCCTACGGTGGTCGCCGTGGCACGCGATCTTGATCTTGGTATCGCGTTCGATGATCTTGTCTGTCCGACGGCGCCGGCCAAGCCCGAGGTGTTTGCCGAGCTGACCGAGCTGCTGGGGCTGGGTGGCAGCGCTGAGCGGATCCTGGCCAGCCTGGCCAAGGATCCCTAGGCCGCTGGGTGCCCGATTCGCCGCAGCTAGGTGCGATGACAGCACGGCCTTACCGGCGGGCGCTTGACTCCAACGCCTCCCCTGGTGCGGTCATCGCGCAGCTTCGCGAGGATGATCGACCCGGTGCCTTGTGGGGCGACTGGTTCGGCGGTGGGGTGTTGATCTTTCACCGTCCCTTGCGAGTGGAGGAACCAGTCGATGCATCGGAGGGATTTGGGCGTCTCGACGAACAGCCGACGGTTATGCGCTCCGGGTCTGGAGTGGGATCAGGCATCGTTGGTGGCGGATGGCTCGCGTGCTTCGGATATGACCCCACGACCACGAGTTTGGCCTTCTACGACTCCCTGCTGCGATGGCAGCGTGACACGGGGTGGTCGTTCGAGTCGCTGGGTCTGGGTGGACGCGAACTTGCGAATGCGGCAGCGCTGCAGCACTGGACGGCGATGCTCGAAGCCGCGCCGTCTGCGCCGACCGCGCCGCTACGGATTGGACAATTTGGCGTCTTAGCGGATGCTGAGTCGACTCGAGATAGCTATCTCGCCGCCGTAGAAGACGTGATCAGCCGCATTGATCACGGCCGCTTCTACCAGCTGAACCTCTGTATCCGACTGCACGCTGAGGTGGCCGGTGGCGGACCAGTTGTGTTTGGGCGGCTGTGTGAACAGCTGGAGCCGGCGTTTGGTGCTTTGATCACTGGACCGATAAGCCACGGTTCGCGACGCATGATCACCAGCTTCAGCCCGGAGCTCTTCCTACGGATTCGAGACGGCACCGTACTCACCGCTCCGATCAAGGGGACAGCGCCCCGAGGCGCACGCGACGGTGCTGCGGCGCTGCGTGCCTCCGCGAAGGATGCTGCCGAGAACATCATGATCGTCGATCTGATGCGCAACGACTTGTCCCGCGTCTGCCGGCCGGGCACGGTTGCGGTCCAAGAACTGCTGACTATCCAGCCGCATCCTGGGGTCTGGCATCTGGTCTCAGCCATTCGCGGTGAGCTGAATCCACATACGACTACGGCGCAGGTGCTTGCTGCAGCCTTCCCACCCGGATCTGTGACCGGTGCGCCCAAGATCTCCGCCCAGCAAGGGATCGCTGATCTTGAAGTCGAACGGCGCGGCGCGTACACCGGCAGTATTGGCTTGATCAGTCCGCTGGTTGGTGCAGACTTCAACGTGATCATTCGGAGCTTCGAACTCCACGACGATCACCTTGAGCTGGGTGTCGGTGGTGGCATCACCGTCGACAGCGTGCCAATGCGGGAGTGGTACGAATGCCTGCACAAAGCTGCACCGCTTGTTGCCGCTGCCGGATCGGTGATCGATCAGGAGCTGGCTGCCGAGCCGCCACCGCCTGAGCCTGCGCTGTTGGCGTACGGAGTTTTTGAATCGATCCTGGTCATCCGAGGGAATGCCATCCGTCTGGCAGCACACCTTGCCCGGCTGGACCGTTCCTGTCGTGAGCTGTACGGGCGCGGGATCCCAGATGATCTTGCTGCCACGGTGCGTCAGCTCGGGCGCGTGCACGCTGACCAGCATCGACTCGCGATCCGGGTTCTTGCGCGGCCCAGCGAAGGCAGGCTTGAACTCAACCTCCAGGCCAGCCCACTCGGTCCGAAACCCGTCAGCTCTACGCTGCGTCACCAAGCTCGGCCCGACCACTCATGGCGACATAAGTGGGTGGAGCGCTCCGCGCTGACCGGGGCGGAAGCGGCCGTCAAACCGGCCATGCCGTTCTTCACTTCCAAGGCTCGACCGCATGCCATCACCGAGACCACTCGGGGGAACTTGTTCCTGCAAGACGACGACGGCGTTTGGTGTACGCCACCGCTGGACGAGCAGGTGTTGCCCGGGGTGACGCGGCGTGAGGTGCTGGATCTGCTCGATGACCAGCGGACGCCAGCGCGTATCCGTCGTTGCTCAGTGCAGGATCTGCTTCGGTCTCGCGGTGCCTTCTGGACGAGCAGCCTCAGCGGCGCAGTTCCGATCACTGCTGTGGATGGCACTGTGTTGCCCGATGTCTCCGACTTCACAGCTGAGCTCAATAAGCAGCTCGGCGTCTGGTGACGTTTTTGGCGTGTTAGGCGACACCGGTGCGCGGCGCCGTCAAGATCAGGCCGCGTCTTGTCGCCGCTGGCGAAGGTTCCGTTGGGCGTAGAGGCGTCGGATGCGGGCGTTGACTTGGGGTCGTTGGTCGCGGTCGATCCACCAGGGTGGGATCCATTCCGGTAGGCCATCAGGGTTGAGGCGGCAGGTCCAGCCTTTTTGCAGGAAGTGGGTGTGGTGGTATCGGCAGAGCAGGGTCATGTTGCAAACACTGCGTTACACGTACCAAAGCAGTGACTTCAGGATCGGGCTTCCCGTCCCATTAGGCGGCCCCGGTTCGCGTTCGCACTGCTCGCCGAGGCCTCGACCGGAAGAGCCCC
>JAICEV010000077.1 GCA_025923975.1 Propionibacteriaceae bacterium | reverse complement strand
GTTCGAGGCGCCCTTGGGGATCACATTGCGCCCGCTTCTTGATCTTGCCGGTGGCATTCGTGAGGGCCATCGACTGAAGTTCTGGACGCCGGGCGGCTCCTCAACACCGATGCTGACCGACGAGCATCTCGATGTTCCGCTGGACTATGAGTCCGTCGCAGGGGTGAAGTCGATGCTCGGAACCAAGGCGCTGCAGTGCTTTGACGAGACGACCTCCGCGGTGCGAACCGTGCTGCGCTGGACCGAGTTCTACAAGCACGAGTCGTGCGGCAAGTGCACGCCTTGCCGGGAGGGCACCTGGTGGCTGGTGCAGATACTCAAGCGGATGGAGGCAGGTCACGGCGAGCAAGGCGATATCGAGAAGCTGCTTGATCTGTGTGACAACATTCTCGGCCGGTCCTTCTGCGCTCTCGGCGACGGTGCGACATCGCCGATCACTTCAGCCATCCTCTACTTCCGGGACGAGTTTGAAGCTGCCATGCATACCCCGGCTTGGGAGCTCTTTCCGTACCAGCGCAGCACGATCTTCGTTCGTGAGCCGGCAGGAGCACAGGCATGAGTGTCACGGCAGCAGGTTCTTCGACGAGCTCGGCTGTTGAGCAGCGCGAGGATCTGATCACTCTCACTATCGACGACGTCGAGGTGTCGGTGCCGAAGGGCACCCTGGTGATTCGTGCCGCCGAGCTCATCGGAGTCGAAGTGCCGCGGTTCTGTGATCATCCGCTGCTCGACCCGGTTGGCGCTTGCCGGCAGTGCCTGGTCGAGGTGCCCGACGGAGGAACTGGCCGTCCGATTCCCAAGCCGCAGGCCTCCTGCACGCTCGAGGTCGCGCCCGGCATGAAGATCAAAACCCAGGTCACCTCGCCCATCGCCGACAAGGCGCAGCGCGGCAACATGGAATTCTTGCTGATCAACCATCCGCTCGACTGTCCTATCTGCGACAAGGGCGGGGAGTGCCCGCTGCAGAACCAGGCCATGTCGCACGGCTACGCCGAAAGTCGGTTCACCGACCAAAAACGCACCTACCCCAAGCCGATCAACATCTCGGCCAACGTGCTGCTTGATCGTGAGCGCTGTGTGCTCTGTGCACGCTGTACGAGGTTCTCCGAGCAGATCGCGGGCGATCCGTTCATTGCACTGATCGAGCGCGGCACCCTGCAGCAGGTCGGGATCTATGAGAAGGAACCGTTCGAGTCCTACTTCTCAGGCAACACCATCCAGATCTGCCCAGTAGGTGCCCTGACCAGCGCGGAGTACCGGTTCCGGTCCCGGCCGTTTGATCTGGTGTCAACCCCCTCGATCGCTGAACATGACGCCTGCGGCTCGGCGATCCGGGTCGACCATCGACGTGGCAAGGTGATGCGACGCCTGGCAGGCGACGATCCGGACGTCAATGAGGAATGGATCACCGACAAGGATCGATTCGCTTATCGCTACGGGGACCTCGAGGACCGCCTCACCCGACCTCTTGTCCGGGACGGGAACGTGCTGCGGCCAGCGTCCTGGGCGGAAGCGATAGACGCGGCGGTACAGGGCCTGAAAGCGGCCGGCAACTCGGTGGGTGTGCTTACCGGCGGCCGGCTGACACTGGAAGACGCGTACAGCTACTCCAAGTTCGCTCGAGCTGTGCTGGGCACGAACAACATTGACTTCCGGGTTCGGCAGCACTCCAGCGAGGAAGCCGATTTTCTCGCCCATACCGTAGCGGGAACCGGACGCGGGGTCAGCTTTGCTGATCTTGAAAACGCTAGCTCAGTGCTGCTGGTCTGCCTGGAGCCGGAAGAGGAAGCCGGCATGATCTTCCTTCGGCTCCGGAAGGCCTTCCGCAAGAAGCACCTCACCTCCTGGACGTTGGCGCCGTACGCCAGCAATGGAGCTCGCAAGATGGGCGCCCAGCTCGTCCCATGCATTCCGGGCGATGAGCCCGCCGTCCTGGATCTTCTCGACGCGGAGGAACGCCCAACTGATGATCGGCTGTCGAAGATCACTCTCGACGCTAACTCGGTGATCTTGGTAGGCGAGCGGGCCGCAGGTCTGTCCGGCACGTTCAGTGCTTGTCTGCGACTTGCCGAGCGCACCGGCGCGCGACTGGCCTGGGTGCCACGCCGGGCCGGTGATCGCGGCGCTGTCGAAGCCGGATGCCTGCCCTATCTGTTGCCAGGTGGCAGACCGGTCTCGGACCCAGCCGCCAGAGTCGACACCCAAACAACCTGGGGAGTTGAATCGCTGCCGTCGCTGGAAGGCCGTGACGCCGACGAGATCTTGATCGCTGCAGCTGACCGCGAGCTTGAGGCGCTCGTCGTCGCGGGCGTGGATCCGAATGACTTCATCGATCCAGAAGCTGCCCTCGGAGGGCTTGAGGCGGTCAACTTCGTGATCAGCTTGGAGACCCGCGCCTCCTTGGTCACCGAACGTGCAAATGTCGTCTTTCCGGTGTCACTGATGCACGAGCGGGCGGGCACGTTTGTGAACTGGGAAGGTCGGCGCCGGTCGTTCGACATCGTGATCGAGCAGCCCAACGGCATGTCTGATCTCAGAGTGCTGGCCGCACTAGCCGATGGACTCGGCTCAGACTTGGGGTTCCGTACGGCTGCTGAGGCCCGCGCAGAACTCGACGAGCTCGGAGGCTGGGAAGGCGAGCGCACCGGGGCCCCCGACTACCCGGCCGGTGAGCCCGCTGAGGCAGTTGGCAGCACCGTTTTGCTGGCGACCTGGCGAATGGCGCTCGACGATAGTCGCGCAGTGGATGGTGAACCGTACCTTCAGGCCACCGCACGTGCCGCTGAGGCACGAATCAGCCCTACCACGGCTGCCGGCGCCGGGGTTACCAATGTCGTGGTGATCAGCAATGACCGTGGCTCCATCACATTGCCCGCTGTACTCGACCCCGAGATGATCGACGGAGTCGTCTGGCTTCCCAGCCGCGCCCCGCTTCTGGGGATTCCACAACATCTTGCCGCGAGTGCAGGTGATCTTGTGACGATTGGACCGCCCACCGAGCTTGAAATGCGCGCTGAGCTCGTCGATGTGCGAGTCGACGATGACACGGAGGCAAGCCAGTGAGCCCGCTCGCCCCGATGGACCTCGAGGTCTTCTTCAACGATCCGTGGTGGGTCGTAGTCCTCAAGGCACTGTTTGCGTTCGTTCTCTTGCTGCTGCTGACGCTGTTCACCATCTGGTATGAACGTCGCGTTGTGGCCTTTATGCAGCACCGCCAGGGGCCCAACATGAATGGCCCGTTCGGTCTGCTGCAGTCCCTGGCCGACGGCATGAAGCTGATGTTCAAGGAAGACTTCACGCCGACTGCCGCCGACAAAGTTGTCTTCATGCTCGCACCTTTTGTCGTGTCTATCCCGGCGATCACTGCGTTCGCCGTCATCCCGATGGCTGGGATGGTACGGGTGCCGTTCACCGACATCACCACGCCGCTGCAGGTCACCGACTTGCCTGTCTCGGTGTTGTTCATCGTCGCGGTCGCCTCCATCGGGGTGTACGGCATCGTGCTGGCGGGCTGGTCGTCCGGATCGACCTATTCGTTGCTCGGAGCCTTGCGCTCGAGCGCCCAAGTGATCAGCTACGAGGTCGCGATGGGTCTGGCGCTGGTCGCGGTCTTCCTCTACGCCGGTTCGCTGTCGACATCGGAGATCGTGGCCGCTCAGGCTGAACCGGCGACCGTCTTCGGCGTACCGGTGTGGTTCGCGGTGCAGTTGCTGCCGTCCTTCGTCATGTACGTGATCGCCATGGTCGGGGAGACCAACCGGGCACCGTTCGATCTGCCGGAGGCAGAAGGCGAGCTGGTTGGCGGCTTCCACACCGAGTACTCCTCGATGCGCTTCGCCATGTTCTTCATGGCTGAGTACATGAACATGATCACGGTCTCTGCGCTGGCTGCCACTCTCTTTTTGGGCGGGTGGCATGCCCCGCTACCGTTCAACCTGCTGCCGGGGGCTGATACCGGCTACTGGGGTCTGCTGTGGTTCCTGGTGAAGGTGTTGATCATGCTCTTCATCTTCATCTGGTTGCGCGGCACGCTGCCGCGGCTGCGATACGACCAGTTCATGCGGTTTGGCTGGCACTGGTTGATTCCCATTTCGCTGGTCTGGACGCTCATGATCGCGGTCTTGAGGTTGGGCCAGCGCGAGGGCTGGTTCAGCGGCCGAGGGTTCTGGTTCGGTGCGGCGGCGGTCTTTGCCGTGCTGGTTGGGCTGGCTTTCTTCGGCGGCAAGGAAGAACCGAAAGAAGGGGCTGAGGAGCCTGCCGCTGAAGAGGCGGGAGAGTTCGATGCCTTCGCTGGCGGTTATCCTGTGCCGCCGATGGCAGGCCAGGTGCTGCCAGAGTTTGCTCAGGTTCTTCGAGGCGAGGAGGATCTACCGCCGGATCGATCGCCCGATGAACAGCCAACCAAGGAAGGGAGTGAGGCCTGATGGGGTTCTTTGATCCCGTCGCGGGCTTCGGCGTCACCTTCAGGACGATGTTCCGCAAGACCTTCACCATCGACTATCCCAACGGGCCTCGGGTGACTGCTCCGCGATTTCACGGTCGGCACCAGTTGAATCGCTGGCCCGATGGCCTGGAGAAGTGCGTCGGGTGCGAACTCTGCGCTT
This sequence comes from Propionibacteriaceae bacterium, assembly GCA_025923975.1. GTDB lineage: Bacteria > Actinomycetota > Actinomycetes > Propionibacteriales > Propionibacteriaceae > Microlunatus. The sequence goes on along the minus strand of JAICEV010000077.1, from coordinate 6,602 downwards.
GGGCCTGCCCGGCCGACGCAATCTACGTCGAGGGGGCACAAAACACCGAGGAGGAGCGGTACTCTCCGGGCGAGCGCTACGGGCGCGTCTACCAGATCAACTACTTGCGCTGCATCCTGTGCGGCCTCTGCATCGAGGCGTGTCCGACCCGCGCTCTGACCATGACGAACGAGTTTGAGCTTGCCGACGATACCCGCGAGAAGCTGATCTATGAGAAGGCTGATCTGCTTGCTCCGCTGCTGCCTGGCATGGAGGAGCCTCCCCACGAGCGCAGGCTTGGGGATGACGAAGAGACGTATTTCCTCGGCTTGCCTGCCACCGGCCAGCCAGACGATCGCGCCGGCGATATCAGTGAGGCGCAGCCGCGTCCGATCAACCAGGGTTTCCGCTACCGGCGCAAGCACACCGTGGAGGGTCGGGGATGATCGTGTTCACACCCTTGTCGGTTCCGCTGGTCACCGGCGCCACCGTGGCCTTCTGGATGCTAGCCCCAGTGATGATCTTGGGTGCACTGGGAATGATCGCGGCCCGCAGGCCGGTGCACTCCGCACTGTGCCTGGCGGCGGTCATGATCTCCCTCGCCGTCCAGTACGCGGCACTGGATGCGCCGTTCCTCTTCGCAGTGCAGATCATCGTCTACACCGGCGCGATCTTGATGCTGTTCTTGTTCGTGTTGATGCTGGTGGGTGTCGACGTTGCAGAGTCTTTAGTGGAAACGATCAAGGGACAGCGCACACTGGCCATTCTCGCCGGCCTGGGCTTCGGCTCGCTGCTGGTTCTCGCCATTGGCAATGCCATCGTCGGTCCTTCGGTGGGCTTGAGTGCCGCCAACTCCGCCAACGGAGGCAACGTTCAGGGCATTGCTGCGCTGATATTCGATCGCTACGTCTTCGCCTTCGAGGCCACCTCGGCGCTGCTGATCACCGCTGCGGTAGGTGCCATGGTGCTCGCCCATCGCGAGCGGCTGTTGAAGCGCCGTACTCAGTCCGATCTCGCCGCACTCAGGATGAAGCGTTACGCCGAGACCGGCCAGCATCCGGGCCCGCTTCCAACTCCAGGGGTCTTCGCCAGGCACAACGCCGTGGACACGCCGGCCCTGCTGCCCGACGGCAGCGTCTCCGAGCTCTCTGTCTCGGCAACGCTTAAGGCCCGCGGGGCAGTCCTGGACAGTCGAGACCTCGTCAAGCCGGTCGACGAGACGGTGGAAGCGATCACCGAAGACGAACGTCCGGAGGACGAGCCGTGACCACTCCAAGCTACATCGTGCTTTCCGCGATCTTGTTCACCATTGGCACGGTCGGTTTCATGGTCAGGCGCAACGCAATTGGGGCTTTCATGTGCGTCGAGCTGATGCTGAATGCCACCAACCTCGCTTTGGTGGCGTTCTCACGGATGCACGGCGGACTGGACGGCCAGGTGGCTGCCTTCTTCGTGATGGTGGTGGCTGCCGCAGAGGTCGTCGTTGGGCTGGCCATCATCGTGACCATCTTCCGTACCCGCCGCTCGGCTTCGGTCGACGACGCGAATCTGTTGAAGTTCTAAAAGGACTGCGATGCCCCCACTCGAGATCGTGACGCCGGTGCCCGCTACCGGCTTCTTCACGCTGGCCTGGCTGCTGATTGCCATCCCTGCCGCGAGTTCTGCGGTCCTGCTCCTCGTTGGCCGACGCGCCGATCGCTGGGCGCCTTACCTCGGCGCGGCCGCGCCGCTGGTCTCCTTCGCGATCGGTCTGGTCTACTTCGTTCAGTTGCTCGGTCGTGCCGTACCGGAGCGCGCCGTATCGGTGCCGCTGTACAACTGGATCTCCAGCGGAGACTGGCAGATCGACGTCGGATTGCTGATCGACCAGCTCTCGATCGTCTTCGTGTTGTTGATCACCGGCGTCGGTGGCCTGATCCACGTCTACTCCATCGGTTACATGGCGCACGACGAGCGCCGGCGCCGCTTCTTCGCGTTCCTCAACCTCTTCGTGGCGGCGATGCTGCTTCTCGTCCTGGCTGACAACTATCTCGTGCTCTTCGTTGGCTGGGAGGGCGTTGGCCTCGCGTCGTACCTGTTGATCGGCTTCTGGCAATACAAGCCGGTGGCCGCGACTGCTGCGAAGAAGGCATTTGTCGTCAACCGGGTTGGTGACATGGGTATGTCGCTTGCGATCATGCTCATGCTCGCCACCTTCGGGTCGTCGGCCTTTGTAGCTGTCAACGAAGGCATGCCTAGTGTGACTGACACAACGGCGTTGATCATGGGGCTGCTGCTGCTGCTCGGCGCCTGCGGCAAGTCGGCGCAGGTTCCGTTGCAGTCCTGGCTTCTGGACGCGATGGAGGGCCCGACTCCGGTGTCCGCACTGATCCATGCAGCCACCATGGTGACGGCTGGTGTCTATCTCGTCACTCGGAGCAACGCGATCTTCGCCGAGTCCACGACCGCCAGCCTGGCGGTGGCGATTGTCGGTACGGTCACGCTGCTGGTCGGTGCCTGGATCGGCTGTGCCAAGGACGACATCAAGAGGGTCCTGGCTGGTTCAACGATGTCCCAGATCGGCTACATGATGCTGGCTGCTGGAATCGGGCCGGCCGGTTATGCGTACGCGATCTTCCACCTGCTGACCCATGGTTTCTTCAAGGCTGACATGTTCCTGGGCGCCGGCTCGGTGATGCATGCCACCAACGATGAGGTCGACATGCGCCATTACGGTGCACTCAGGCGGCTGATGCCGATCACCTTTGTCACCTTTGCCGCCGGCTATCTGGCGATCATCGGCTTCCCGTTCTTCTCCGGCTTCTATTCCAAGGACCACATCATCGAGGTCGCCTTCGAGAGCAGCGCGGTCCTCGGGGGACTCGCCATGCTGGGTGCCGGGATCACAGGGTTCTACATGACGCGGCTGATGTTGATGACGTTCTTCGGTGCCAAGCGCTGGCAGCAGGGTGTGCATCCGCATGAGTCACCGCCGGTGATGACGGTGCCCTTGATCGTCTTGGGAATCGGATCGGCGATCGGCGGATTGGCGCTTAACAACTGGATCGTCGGCTGGCTTAATCCTGCAGTGGGAGGTGAAGCTCCCGCGGAAGCGCCGAGCCTGCTGCATTTCTCTCCTGTCGCGGTGGTCACACTCGTGGTGGTCGCCATCGGCGTCGGAATAGGTGTGTGGCTCTTTGGACCGCGTCGCGACATCCCGCTGCTCCAGCCCGAGAGCCGGTCGTTCTTTACCTTGGCCGGCCGCAACGACCTGTACGGCGATGCGTTGAACGAAGCAGTGTTCATGCGACCCGGTCAGCAGCTCACGTCCCAGCTCGTCAGACTCGAGGACTACGGAATTGATGGCACGGTGAACGGCACGGCGGCGGCGATTGGCGGAATGTCGGCTCGGCTGCGGCGCGTGCAGAACGGCTTCGTCCGCTCCTACGCGCTCACGATGACGTTGGGCGCTGCGATTGTCGGTGTCGTCATCGTGCTGGGCCGGCTGGGTTAGGGGCGAATCATGACCATTCCCTGGCTCACCATCTTGGCATTGTTGCCGGCCGCGGGTGCTGTGCTGCTGATCTTCACAGGTGTTAAGGCAGCCAAGCAGGTAGCGCTTGCGGTATCGCTGATCACGTTCGCGTTTGCACTCGTCGTCGCCAGTCAGTTCACGATCGGCGGTGGCCAGTTCACGATCGGCGGTGGCATGCAGCTTGCCGAGCAGGCGCCGTGGATCAAGCCGCTCGGGGCGTACTATGCGCTCGGTCTGGACGGCCTCGGTCTCACGCTGGTACTGCTGGTAGTGATCATCACACCAGTGGTGATCATTGCCTCGTGGCGCGATTTCGATTCCGCGGACATGAGTGCTGAGGCCGACGGCCCATCCTCGACAGGCGCGGCGACCTTGGCTCCGAAGTATGACGCTCGGGTGTTCTTCGCCCTGGTGCTCGCGGTCCAGAGCTGCGCGCTCTATCTCTTCCTGGCCACCGACGTGTTCTTGTTCTACGTGTTCTTCGAGGTCATTTTGATCCCGATGTACTTCCTGATCGGCGGGTTCGGGCCAGGGCCGCGCAGGAGCTACGCGGCAGCCAAGTTCTTGATCTTCGGCTTGCTGGGTGGGTTCGTGATGCTCGCCTCGGTGATCGGCCTGTACGTGCATTCGGACAGGGCCGGGGAGCCAAGCTATCTACTTAGCACGCTGAGCCAGCTGGACTTCGGGACTGCCACTGGCCGGTGGATGTTCGTCGGCTTCATGTTCGCGTTTGCGATCAAGGCGCCGCTGGTGCCGCTACACACCTGGCTGCCGGACGCCGCTGAGGAGTCCACCGCGGGCAGCGCCACCATGATGGTCGGAGTGATGGACAAGATCGGAACCTTCGGCATGATCAGGTTCTGCCTTGGCCTGTTCCCGGAGGCAAGTCAGTGGGCGACACCAGTTGTGCTGGTGCTGGCCACCATCTCGATCTTGTACGGCGCCATCTTGGCGATCGGCACCCGGGACATCATGAGGTTCATCGCCTACACATCGATCACCCACTTCGGGTTCATCGTGCTTGGAATCTTCGCGCTTACCAGCCAGAGCCTGACCGGGTCCACGCTCTACATGCTCAACCACGGGATGGCGACCGCAGCCTTGTTTGTCATGGCCGGGTATCTGATCAAGCGCCGCGGCTCGCGGGACATGACCGCCTACCGCGGAGTTGACCAAGCAGCTCCGGTGCTGGCAGGTCTGTTGCTGTTCGCCGGGCTTAACACGTTGTCGTTGCCTGGCTTGGCGAGCTTTGTATCAGAGTTCATGGTGCTGGCCGGCACCTTCAGCAGGCATCCCGCGTACGCGGTGATCTCCACGCTGGCGATCGTGCTGGCTGCGCTCTACATCTTGATCATGTACCAGCGAACGATGACTGGGCCGGTTCCCGATGACGTCAAGGAGAAGGTGACCGAGCTCAATGGCCGGGAACGCCTCGCCATGGCACCGCTCGTGTTGCTGATCCTGCTACTCGGCGTCTTTCCAAAGCCCATGCTGTCGATCATCGAACCGGCGACCCAGGCCACCATGCAGCATGTCGGCGTGACTGATCCGGAACCGAGGGTAAGCGCAGAGGGAGGCCGTTGATGATCACCTTTGCATTGCTGCCGATGGAGATCACCGCACCAACCATCGAGTACGGCCTGCTGGCACCGGTTCTGATCATCTTCGCCGCGGCCTGCCTTGGGGTACTGACTGAAGCGTTCGTGCCTCGCGAGCTGCGCCGGGCTGTGCAGCTCGTCATCACCTTCCTATCCCTGGCTTTGGCGCTGGCCACCACGCTGCTGAATTGGGCGTCCGGCGATGAAGCGGTGGTGGCCGTTGACTCGTTGGCCATCGACGGACCGACATACTTCATGTGGACGATCTTGATCGTGCTCAGTGCGGCCGCGCTGGGCATGTTCGCCGAGACCAAGATCGAGAACGCGAGTGTGTTCACTCCGCAGGCGGCTGCCGTGCCCGGAACGCCCGCCGAACGCGAGGCGATCAGGAGCCGCGTCGAGCATACGGAGGTCTTCCCGCTGGCGCTGTTCGGGGTGTTGGGGATGATGCTGTTCCCAGCGTCCAACGACCTGATCACCATGTTCGTCTCGTTGGAGATCTTGTCGTTGCCGCTCTACCTGCTGTGTGGAATCGCCCGTCGCCGCCGGCTGCTGTCACAGGAGGCGGCTCTCAAGTACTTCCTGTTGGGCGCCCTTTCGTCGGCTTTCTTCATTTACGGAGCCGCCCTGCTGTACGGATACTCCGGCTCCTTCACCCTGTCGGCGATCGACGATGCGATTCGTGAGGGCACCCAGGGCCAGGGACTCCTGCTCGCTGGCATGGCCTTGCTCGGGGTCGGCCTGCTGTTCAAGTTCAGCGCAGTTCCCTTCCATTCCTGGACTCCGGACGTGTACGCCGGAGCGCCGACGCCGGTTACGGGCTTTATGGCGGCCTGCACCAAGATCGCGGCCGTCGGCGCCTTGATGCGAGTGTTCTACGTCGGGCTCGGTGCCGATCGCTGGGACTGGCAGCCGGTGATGGCGATCATCACCGTCGCCACCATGGCCGTCGGCTCGGTGCTGGCGATCACCCAAACCGACGTGAAGCGGATGCTGGCGTACTCCTCTATTGCGCACGCCGGCTTCATGATGACCGCGTTCGTGGGAGCGTCGCAGGCCGTGACCGGTAGTCAATCAGGGTCGTTGACCAGCATCTCATCGGTGATGTTCTACCTGGTCGCGTACGGGGCTGCGACGATCGGCGCTTTCGCGTTGGTGACCATGGTCCGTGATCCCAGCGGGGAGGCGACCCTGCTCAACAGCTGGGTCGGGCTGGGACGTCGAGCACCGCTGGCGGCGACCATTTTCTCGATCTTCATGTTGAGCTTCGCCGGCATCCCGCTGACCAGTGGCTTTGTCGGAAAGTGGGCGGTGTTCGCCGCGGCCTGGAGTGGCGGCATCGAATGGCTCGTTGTGGTCACGGTGGTGATCAGCGTGGTGGCGGCCTTCTTCTATATCCGCGTCATCGTGCTGATGTTCTTTGCAGAGCCGAGAATCATGGCGACAAGCGTCGTACGTCCTGGATGGACCACCCTGTCTGCAGTGGGCGTTGGTCTGGTCGCGACGGTAGC